>CAYSGT010000140.1:0-2525 GCA_964430805.1 Candidatus Woesearchaeota archaeon | reverse complement strand
ATAGAAAAAAGAGAATCAAGAAAAGAAAGAATAAAAAGAAAAATTAAAGAAGAGATTAGCAAGGCTTACAGACACAAACGTCTGATTGTGGGAATAATTTCGTTAATAGTTTTAATAGCAATTTATCTGTTCAAAGACTCGCCTTCTGTAATACTAAGATATTCAACTTTTATTGGACTAATAGTTACATTTTCGATAATAGACCACTTATTTGATATCCGATTTCATCTAAAACATTACTTCTTCATTATAATAATAGGAGGAGTATCTATTTTATTTTATTACCTCTATTTTACATATCCTCAATATGATAAGCTGCAGCACTTTATTCTGCCGATGTTTCTTTGTTCAATAATCTTCTTTATGATTAACAAACTTAAACTGGCCTTAAAATGGAAAATCACGTTTACATTCTTCTCAGTTGCTGGGCTGCTGGGTATGTTTGAGATAGGGGAATATTTGTTAGATTTATTTTTCAATTTAAAGCTACAAGGAGTATATCTAAGAGATTTATCAGGTCTAGAAAAATTCAACTTGCTTCTTAATCCATTAGATGACACAATGGCGGATTTATCCTTCGGTCTCTTAGGCTCTTCAATATATGCAATGTATGCCTGGATAAAGTATTCTAAACCTCATAGAATGAACTGAATATTCTGTTATTATTGTCTTTGTTTTCTTAAAGATACAGAAAAGTAGTGATCAAGTCTGCAAGCAAGTCTTCCAGTAACTCTTTTTCCGGAAGATGAGTCTTTCCACTCTCCGCGAGTCCCCTCATAACACGCCTCAACTTCTCTATCCGAACCAAAGCCGAGGAGGCTCTTCACCAAACTAGAAGATATCCTTTTAACTGTAAGAGCATAACGTGCATCTCCGTCATTACCATCTAAGCGTTCAAAGCGCATTAATCTATATCTAGTCATATCATGCTGGAATAAAAAGCCTATTTAAATATTCCCCGTCATGAAAAGATATTTTAGTTTTATATATAATTCTCTAGATTATAACCCCTATTTGTTCAGAGAAATTTGAATATGAACAATTTAATGAATTAAGTTGTAGTTTTTCTAAATTGTTCTATTAGAGAATTAGAGTTAATTGTCTATAATTCAGTTTTTAGGTAAAAAATGTATTGCATCATCAGCAATGGGATGTTTTAATGAGCAATGCTAGAACTTCATAAGCACAAATGAAGAAAGCTCTTATTTTTGCAAACTTCTCTTCAGGATCATCTAATAAAACAATTCTGGAAACGATGACTCAATCAGGAAAATTGTCTATAAGCCAGCATAAAACTATTTAAACAAACTTTATCAACAGTAGTAATGGTGGCAAAAAAAGAGACAGATTTTGACGATGACGACCAAATAGCTGAACCACGCTCGCCCTTAAACTTTTCAATTTCTATACTCGGGATATTATTCCTGATACTAACCGAAACTTTTTTCTATATTTTAAGCGAGAAAACAGGTGCTCCATACGGAATTGTACAAATTTTATTTGCCCTGATTCTTACTGCTATAATTACTCTGTTTCTCATTTGGATTAGATGGATTATGTGGGGCAATAAGTATGCTGCTATCTTTATAAGTTTGCTAGTTACTGCAGGAATGGTGTACGCATTGACAAGAAAGTATAAAGGGATTTACACAACTGTCTTTGCAGTAATTGGCTCAGTCCTCTTTTTAGGCTACATCATATTAGAGTTCTGGAAATTAGGCAAGAAATAGTATACTAAATACCGCGATCTCTTCGAAGTTTATTGGCACTAAGCTGGTCGTTAACAAAACTTAATACTACATAAGATATATATCTTACAGTAGCAGGGTCTTTACTTGTTTGAGCTTCAATTTCAATAGTTGCATATAATGCAGGATTATCTCTTTGTAAACTCCCCCTTACATCAGTAAGAAATTTATCATATTCGGCCTGATTTCGTAATCTTGAACTATGTGTTCTAACTACGTCTACTGAAACCTTAGGCAATTCATCAAGAGTCATAAGTTTACTGCAAAAAATTACTTTATAAATCTTTCTGCTTTGTAATTACTAATAAGTTAAGAAATAAACTAAATCGATTCCAAGCCATCTTGCTTATTTTTTCTCCGCTCTCTTAATCGTCTTCTTTCTTGCATCCAATCTTTAATATTATCTGCATACAATATTGGAAGCATCATAACGAAACCCGCTAATCCCCCATTATTCATCGAACCCATAGCTTCTTGGAGATAAT
Source organism: Candidatus Woesearchaeota archaeon (assembly GCA_964430805.1). GTDB lineage: Archaea > Nanobdellota > Nanobdellia > Pacearchaeales > GW2011-AR1 > SICU01. Next base: position 292 of record CAYSGT010000140.1, on the reverse strand, counting down.
CTTTTTTTGTATGCCTAGCATCTTCTTTTAGAGCCTCAACAAATCCATACTTTCTTACATTTTGAACAAAATTACCAACACTATAACTCATAGAATATATAAAAAACTGTCTTATTTAAAATTAATGATAAATCATTAACGCGCGTACGCAGGAATTTATTACAAGCAAAAATTTGTGAGCCTTGACTAATTAATATATTAAATCGAATTCTGTATAGAAAGTTTAAGAAAAAATCAAATTTTTTCTAAAAAATTTCATTTGAGGCTATTAGTAGTTGTACGCTAAACCTCT
>CAYSGT010000139.1:0-2525 GCA_964430805.1 Candidatus Woesearchaeota archaeon | reverse complement strand
GGATGTGTTGGCCGCCTTCTGCTAGAATGTATGAAAGGTAAAACCATCTCGCCATTGGGATTAAACCTAGGATTATGAGGATGATACCTAAATAAGAGAAGAATTTTAGGGAGTTATACATTAAAATGTTTCTTACAATTGTTGAGAGGCTCTTTTTTATGTGGCTGCTTACAGACTTAATGAGTTTTGAATGTCCTTCACGCTTGCGGAATGTGACTGGCACTTCTACAACTTTGAGGTTTTTATGCCCTGCCTGAATAAGGGTTTCATGTGTGTATGTGTGCTTGGAAAGAACAAATAATTTCATGGCTGCTTCCCTACTATATGCTCTGAAACCACTAGATGCATCTATTATATCATATCCTGCTGATATTTTGACTACTTTACTTCCTATGATGTTGCCGTATTTCTTTGCTCCAATCATATGGGCTAAAGTTTCAACTTTTCTATTTCCCGATACTATGTCTGCCTTACCTTCTAGAATTGGTTGAATAAGATAAGGAATTTCTTTTTGGTCATATTGAAAATCTGCATCTGTGGTTACTATAATGTCTGCGCCTAGTTTAAGAGCTTCGTTTAGGCCTTTTTGGAAGGTATATGCTAGACCTTGATTTTTTGGGTTTCTAATAATATAATCCGCTCCCGCGGCTTTTGCCGCTTGGGAGGTGTTATCCTTTGAGCCATCATCAATTACTAGAACTTCTACTTTGCCGATACCCCTGATTTTTCTTGGAATCTCTCTTATTACTTCTTTAATTGATTTTTCTTCATTGTAAGCTGGGATTTGGACGATTAATTTAAGGCTAGACATGGTTATTTTGGAAAACACTCCGTTATAAATATTACCTATGGGCAAAAATGCTCTCTAATATCTTGTAATCGGAAAAATACAACAAAAGTAGGTTAAAGCAATGCAGATTCGTTCCCTATGAAGGATTGCGCTGAATAATTATTTAATAATGCTTCTGCAATCCGATAGGAGTCTGGTGTTTTTCTTCTTAGAACCTTGTTTATATTTTTTAAAATCTGCTTCCGAGAATTTTCATGAGCATCCTTACAAGTATTTCCTTTTATGATCGAAATTGGTATTTGATTGGAAGAAGATAAAAAAATATCAGCCACTGGATCTTTTCTTGGATTTGCTACCCAATTAGAATCTACATAAAACATAAATGGGGTTTTGTAACCTATAAAGCAACCATCTCCCATTTTAGCCAATTCCCCTAAAGAAGCTGCGGATTCACATGATCTGGAGTAAACAATGCGATCTTTTAACAAATGCCCGTTTTTTTCTTTCTCAACAATTACTTTATTGTTGTGGCCTAAAATTTCACTGGAAGTTCCATGGCCATTGAAAACAATCATTTTGTAATTGAGCTTTTTCAAGGATTTTTCAAAATTCTCCATGGTAACTTCTTTCCCAACTATTTTTCTGATACCAATAGAATTTTCTTCTGCTTTTGTAACAATATCATTAGACCACATGGATAAATATTTAGTAACATCATCATAATCTGGAAGAGTTATTATTAATCCCTTATCCATTTTACACAGAAGCCAATAAATTAGTTAATTTACCACTTGCAACAGCTTTTAAGAAATTTATATGTGAATTAATGATTTGATTTCCTATTTTGTCCCCTTTTCTTACATGTGCGATCATTTCTTCTTTAGACATACTTTCTCCCCCTCCGATTGAAAGACGCAAATTGGAAGGTGTTGTTTCAATTCTAAATATGACCAGTTCTTTTTCCTCATCTGAGAATTTAGAATCATTTTCTTTCATAAGATCTCCATTGAATTTAGCATTTTTAATATCTCCTTTCCTTTTATAGTATTATCTTTAATTTCTAAAAAAGATGTCTGCCAACTATAAGGTTCTCCCTTTATTACTACTATGATGTCGCTCCTCAAATCTTCTGGTACATTGGCATAGACCTTAAGAAACTTCTCCCTTAATTCCATGTTATCTACTATTTGATAAATGATTTAAAGGTTTGTCTTTTGTGAAATACGATTTTATTTTATCCTGATCTGTTATCATACATATAGCTAATTCGAGTAATTAGGTCATAATTTGTCAAAATTGTCAATAACAATGCATTTCGACATGCGAGGTGTTGAAATAACTATATTGTTCTTTCTGTAAAAATGCGCAAGTTTTTATAGTCTGGATTTTCTTTTCGATTATGGAAGAAGAAAACAAACCAACTGAACAGACTGTTGAGTCTGAAAAGACAGAACAGAAATCAGAAGAAAAGAAACAAGAAGAGACAACTGAAGCTACAGCAGCAAATTAATAGCTTTTTGTAAATAAATTTTTTATTTTTATTTTTTTATGTCTTGAATATATCAAACCAATCTTGAATGGGAGTCAGATAAAAGATAAGGGCCATTGAGTCCATAAATGGAAAGGTGAAATATCTTTACCAATTGTAAGCCCTACATTGTCCAAACAACACTTTGTAATCTAAAATAGACAACAAGAGTAGGCATTTTACAAATGCATAGAATTCTGAGAGATA
>CAYSGT010000138.1:0-2550 GCA_964430805.1 Candidatus Woesearchaeota archaeon | reverse complement strand
CTTCTTTCCTTGGAATAAGAATCCCGCGGTTAAAGCAACAATAACAATTATAATAAGGAGGTACTTTGTCGATTTTATCATCCCAATTTAATTTAAAGACAGAGATATATAAATCTTTCAGTAATTTACAGCCTTATGAACAATTCTGTTGATTCTATCACCTTACATTAAGAATTATCTATAAATCTTTTAATTGGTAGACTAAATTTTCATAAAGGGGCGCAAGTCTTTCCCGCTCCTTAATATCAAGACTCTTGTAAGCAGAAGCAATAATAGGCATTCTGGCGCAAGCAACCTTAGGAGAACATCTAACCTCATACAAAGCATCCTGAATCATTTTTTCAACTCTTTTAGAATGCTCAAAATATCTAAAAGCAGGAGAAAGACCAGGGATTTGCAGTAAACCCTCAGATTTTTTACTAAAATTTTCATTCCCAATTTTAGTTTGGAGCAAATCATAATATTCAGCAATGTCTGTATTCGCAAAGTTAGTAGAGTAATGTTTGATAAGATCATTATAAGTCTGGGCAGCAGCGGAGTAATCTCCTCTCGCTAAAGCAATTTTACCGGAGTTAATCACATTTTTATGGGGCGGGCTTAAAAATTTGCCAAAGAATAAATATAACACAATCATCGCAAAAAGAGCAGACCATAAAATCCAGGGCAAGGGTCTTGCATTATTAATAATAGAGCTAGCCTGTTCCAAAGTTAGACTCTCATAATTATCCGCGCCACTGTTCCTAAAAAATAAACCGTGGATAAATTCAGAGATTTTTCTTTCAACATCATAATAATTAGGAGAAGTGAATAATTTTATTGTAGGCAAGCTATTAGCCCCCCTATAGAATACAACCCCTACGTTTTCATCGTTTTTGGAGTCTCCCTTTCTTTCAAAGTGCAGAGCTACAATAACTTGATTCTGGACTAAAGAAGTCGCATTAGGCACAATGTCGACTTCAGAAACAACAAAGGGTTTTAGATTAGGAGAACTAGCAGCAACATCGTAGACTATCTGATTTTCAATTTCGCATACATTACCCTTTTTGGAATCAATACCTTTGTCTCCAAAATCAACCAAATCATTATCAAAAGCAGCGAGTGAGACAGGATATTCGCAATCCGCAGAGATTTCCCTAACAGGAGAGGCGACTACAGGTTCAGGTTTTTCATCAGAAGCCAAAGGGATTATGTTTTCAGAATATGTTTCTAGCTCTTCAACAGATTCCTCAACAGACTCGATTCTTGCAAGTTCCCATTTAGCTAGCTCTATTTGCTCATCCTGCCTTTCTTCTATCCTACCAGATAAGGCGGCATTAACAGCTTCTGCAACCTCGCTTATAACATCAATAGATTGCACAATAGTCTTATAATGAGCAGTAAGTTCTTCAGAAGAGGAATATTTCTTTAAAATATCCGAGGATTGTACATAAATATCCCCAGACGCATCCAAAAGTTGCTCAAGGTTTTCCTCGTAAACAAACAACTCTTGCTCATTTATAGAAGGATTAAGTAAGATTTCTGAGTTTACGCGGGAAGCGTAAGATGCCCCGCGAGAAACAGTGCTTGCAGCTAAGGACACATCTTCAACAATAGTCTCAGAAGGCTCATTTTCATCAGGGCAATCGCCTTTACACTCTAAAACCTCAGACTCATCTATCTGAAGAACTTCAGACCCGACAGCAAAACCAACAACTCTTGAAGAATACAAATGAGAATAAAAAATAGAAAAACCGGTCAAAAAGATTGCAAGGACTACAAATAATAAAGAGTAAAACCTGGAAAATTCATCATTCTCTCTCCTATTTGCCATCACCTAAAATATAGCAAAATAACTTATTAAAGCTTATCTAAAAATATTATCAAACAATAATCGTTGGTTAGAGAAGCATTCGACTAGGGATATGAACAAATAGTGGAGTTATATTTTAAGCTAGTTCTCTATACATTTAAATAAATCTAATCACTAAAACCATTATGAAAGAGACAATAGTCATGAGTCTAGGTGGAAGCCTCATTGTCCCCCAAAAGTTAGATCCTGCCTGGTTAGAAAGGTTTAAGCATCTAATAATAAAGTTAACCAGAGATTACAAATTTGTTATTGTTTGCGGAGGAGGGTTCATAGCAAGAGAGTATATAACCATATTAAAAGAAGAAAACAAAAACAAATATGAGCAATCTTCAGCAGGCATAGCTGTAACAAGAATGAATGCAAGAATCATGATGCAAATATTCGGCCATATTGCGAACAAAGACCTTCCGATGGAGATGAAAGAAGTAAAAAACATGCTGAAAAAAGATGCTGTTGTTTTCTGTGGGGCATTAAGGTACGCGCCAAATCAAACCTCTGATAGTACGGCTGCGAAGCTGGCAAAGCACCTTAATGCGAGATTTATCAATTTAACAAATGTGGACGGCCTATATACCGCAAATCCCCTCAAAGTAAAGAGCGCAAGGTTCATAGATAAAATCTCTTGGGCAGATTTTCAAAAGCGCGCATTAAAAATAAAATACAAGCCCGGCCAGCATTTTGTCCTCGATCAGAATGCTTCA
>CAYSGT010000137.1:0-2594 GCA_964430805.1 Candidatus Woesearchaeota archaeon | reverse complement strand
CCTGCTAAACCTAAAGTGTGGTCTTCGTGCCAGTGAGTAATTAGAATTTTAGTTAATTTTGCAGGGTTTTCATTTGCATGTTTGAACTGTCTTTGGATACCTTCTCCACAGTCTACTAATATTTTTTCTCTTTCTGTTTTTATTAGGAAACCGCTGTGATTCTTTTTTATGCTTGGAATTGCGCTTCCTGTTCCTAGACAGACGATTTCAAAGTTCATTTATATATGATGTTTTGGCTGTTTAAATAGATTGCTTATTTTGGAAGTGTTTAAATACTAAGTAACCATTATTAATATTAACCTATAATTACTTTAAATAAGTAACGATAATCTTTACTAAGTAAAATGGCTGGAGATAAAAGTAAATTGAAGAAAGATGTTAAGAAGTTTTTACTAGAAATTCCTACGGAAATATGGGAAAAATGGAAAGACAAAATTCCTCGTTCTATTTCGATAAATAAGGCTCTAATAGCCTTGTTAAGGGTGGAGTCTCTAAAATGAGATGTAAATTGTTTTTATCCTTCGCCTTAGTTTTATTTTTATCTGGCTCTGTTTCTGCTTTTTTGATTTCAGATCAGGGAACTAATGTGAAAAATCTGACTGGCTCTCTTCTTGAGAGTGGAAATTTAACTATCGCGGTGTACGATGATATTACTGCTGGAAATCTTGTATTTAGTTCTAATACTCAGGGCGCTATTGTTAATGGTTCGTGGAACTTGATGATGAATCCCAGCTTACAATATGGAATAAGCTACTGGAAAGATTATGAAATTAATGGGGAAGATGTAGATTTTGATGGAAATGAGAGAATGGAGTTTCAATCTCCTGTTGGTTACATCAATAATATTTCTTTTATTAATTTTTCGTTGATAAATTCGTGTCCTTCTGGAAGTTCTATAAGATTAATTTATTCTAATGGGAGTGTTGAATGTGAAACCGATGACTCTGGTAATGGAACAAGCGCAGACTTAACAAATTATGCTTTAAAAAATCAGTCCGAGAATTTTGCAGGAAATATAACCACTATTCATACAGGTTTTTTTGGATTTTTGGGAAGTTTGGTGAACAGGATTACTGTCTTATTTGTTGGAGGTATAGATGCTTCAGGAAATATTAATGCTACTGGAAATGTGAGTGCCTCTTACTTTAAAGGGGACGGTAGCTTATTGAGTAATCTTCCTGCTGGAAGTGAGTCTGATCCTATCTTTGTTTCTGAAAATACTACTTTATGGAGTGCTATAAATTCTAAACTTTCTCAAGGTGATCAGAGATATAATGATACGGCTTTAATAGCCTCAGTTAATACAACCGCTAACATAATTTCTCTTGGATTTTATAATAGAACTGAGGTTGATGGTTTGATTTCGGGAGTTAGTGCTGGAAATTTTAGTTTTAATCAGTCTCTTACAGATACTTTATATTATTCTATTAATAATCCTTTGAGTTTCATTAATCATACACAAGCAACGGTTTACAATGAGACTGCTTTGATTTTGAGCACCAATTCTTCTTTATGGAGTTATTTGAGCACTAATAGCCCTAATTGGCTTTCTACTTATAATTCTAGTTATAATTATTTGCTTGGTTCACAATGTCCTAATGGGTACTTGGTTAATGGGACTCTACAAAATGGAACATTTACCTGTGTGCAGTCTGCTTTATCAGAATCTGACCCTCTTTGGACTGCTAACTCTACTTCTGTATTGTATCTCGGAGATTTGCCTTTACAAAATAGAACAATAAGTCATATAAGTAATGTAACTGGATTTTCATTTAATTATAATCAGACAACCCCTGCTATTGCTTACATAGATTCTAGCGGATTTTTGACTTCATCGGCAGGGAACGCAACTTACTTACTCATTACCGATTTACCCTTGACTAATAGAACAAGTGTCCACTGCTCAAATATTACTGGAACAGCGACCAACTTATGTACTATTACGGGGGGTTCTGTAAATGTTTTCAATCAATGGCTAAATATGAGTTCTAATGTTACTTTTGAGTCTGTTAATGCAACACGTGAAATTTATGTTTCAAATATGGCTGTAAAGCAGTGGCTTTATAACCAATCAGATGGAAGTTACAATTCTACTTATAGCGCATGGTCTTACAATCAGACAGCCCCTGCTAATTTCTACGCGGATTCTGTTATAATTGCAAATAATGCCTCATGGATAAGCACCTACAATACAACTTACCATGCTGGCATTGCAAATAACTCTTGGAATGAGACCAGAGCCAACATCCTTTACGCAGGAATTCAATGGGCATATAATCATACGACTTCTGCGATTACAAATATAAATTCTAGATTTTGGAACATCACTCAGTCTTATAATAAAACAGAAATTGATTCGTTTAACGCAAGTTGGATTTCAACATATAATGCAACTTATTCAAATATTCTTAATCAGCAATGTCCTGCAGGGCTGGTCGTTAATGGAACGTTGGCCAATGGAACATTTACTTGCATTACGCCTCCTGCAGGTGCCGAATCAGATCCTTTATGGGCTTCTAATTTAACTTCTGGAGTTTCAAGTGATTTAAATCCATTAACAAATATTATTCAAAGTTTAGGTTCTTCTGCTAAAA
>CAYSGT010000136.1:0-2613 GCA_964430805.1 Candidatus Woesearchaeota archaeon | reverse complement strand
ATTTTTTCTGCTAATGTATCTACCGCGCCAACATGCGACCTAAATTATACCGATATTACTGCCGGAGTCATGCAAAGGATGATGTCTTCGCAAAATTTTTCAAATGGGGTTATATCCTCGTCTCCCAGAAACGTAGATGATAGGCGATTTGTGTTTAAAATATATGATCCAAATGTTGTTTTAGTTAAACATTTTCTTTATGATGTAGGCGCCCATTTATTGTGGGACACTAATGATGATTTGGTTTATTTTTTAACTAACACTTCTCCTGCAAATTATGATCTTTTAGGGATGACAACCGACAATGGAAATATTGTTAAGTTTTATTGGGTATTGCATAATTTGCAGAATCCAGGAGGGTTTAACATTTATTCTTGCATCTTGAACTCGGGGATTTGTAATTCTAATTTGGTCAGTTTTATAGCTGATCCTCTTTTTGTTACTGGAATTGTTCCTCTAGAGAGGAATGGGACTTTATTTCTTGCATTGGAAGATAGCAGCAATACGCTTTCTGGAGGAACAATAGCTTCTTGTTCTTTAACCAGCTCTCAAACAAATTGTTCGAATTCTTTTTTATTTAATCCAATCTATAGCTATCCGGACTTTTCTGCAGTGTCTTCTTTTAAAGACCATGGTTTTTCTATTCAGGATGTGGCTGGAGGAACAACTAGTTTAACGCCTATTTCATTTTTATCTGTTTATAATTTAGAGAGCTCTTTTCCGCTAGGTTCGTTAGTTGATAAGAGGTCAACTTTTTCTATCCCTGGACTTTTATTCTTTTTTAGGAGTAGGCCTAACAATATTAATCTGACAGAGGTTAGTATTTTAGACACCTCTAACAACGTAACATCTGTTATTTATACAGATAGCAGCAGTATTCGACCGCACCTTTCTTCTTTTTTTAGCAGTGGTTTAATCACTGTTTATTCCAGGTCAAATCAAACATCCTATTCCCACTTTGTAAGAAGTGGGGCTTTTTCTGAGAAAGAGTTGTTTAACGGACCATGGGCTGGTCCTTTGTACGAACCATTTAGTATTCAGTTTGATGGAAAAATTGTTTCCTTATCAAGAATTTCTGTTAATAATTATAGAGTCTATAGAACTAATTGCGGAGCTTGATTAATCTGAAGAGAGGCTTGAAACTGTAATTTACATGTGGCTGGCTCGATGCCTACGCTTAATACGACGATGGGCAAAAACATGACTATCAAAAAGTCCTTCTAACTTTTAAAGGACTTTTGGACGCTCAATGTGCTACGGTTTCAAGCACATTGACGTTACTTCTGCGGGTGGAAGTGTGATTATTCGGCTAGGTTGATATGGATAATTAGGAAATTATATTGTTTCAAATTTAGACAACATTTCTCTTGGAGAAAAGACTTTTATATTAGAACTCGATATCAATTCTTTTAATGTTTTGTCTCCCGAAAAAATAGGACAGTTAAATCTTAATGCCAAGGCTAAGTATTGAATGTCTTTTAGATGATTTGGTAGCATTTCCTTTGCTTTTGGCAAAAAATCTGAAAACTCTGAACTTGGCACGATAGTTATTTGTTCTAATAAAAATTCAATGGTTTCATTAAATTCATATTCTGATAACTTGGTTCTTTTAAAAAATTCCTCTTTATGTTTTGCTAGTTCTTCCAATATGAAATCTGGAGATATAAAATCGAATTTAGAAAATATATAGTTAAGATTGAATACTTTAGAAGAATTTCCTTTTGTTAGAAGTGAGGAAAGAACGACGTTGACATCAGCAACAACTTTCATTTTTGGTGGTTAAATATATCTTTTTGAGAGTGATTCATTTATCTTGTCAGATAATTCTTCAACATCTTCCTCAGTCAATTTCGATTTTGAAATAATCTCTTGAAATCTAAAAACTCTTTCTAATTTTGCTGAGATAATTTTATTTACAAGTATAGACCAGTCTATGTTTGGAACATCTTTGATGAATTTTAATTTGGGGGATATCTTAATTATTAATTCTTCCATTGGTTTGTTTGTGATTTCAATTATTTAAAGTTTTCTAGTTGTTTTTTGTGAATGGAACTGCTGGCTGGTTTACTGTAGATGTAGAGAACTGTAATATAGTTTTCTATCTGTATAACTGCACTAGATTGTTATCTATCTTATGCAGTTAACCATGTCAAGGTGTATCTGATAAACACTTTAGTTTGTTGGATCTAAAGTTATGTTTGGGATGTAGCCGTCAAGATATTAAGGTTTAAATACTGAATGTCTTCAGTTTGCATATGACTAAAATGTTTAATCCCAAAATCATTTTGACTTTGATTCTTTTGATGGGGATTCTACTTATCTACTTTAATTTAGCAATAGTACCTGCTCAGGCAATCCAGGGAGCCACTTATCTTTCATTTCAAGAGACGCTTTCCGGGCAGACTAATTCAAAGTATGCTGTGATAAACAACTCGAATATTCAAATCAACACCATTCATAATGAAACTGCTCCATGTGCCGTAACTTCTGCAAAGATGGTAAGAGACTCCCAAAAAATGAATTTTATATTTAGTAAACTATGTTACTTCAATTGGGGCGATATTAGAATAATGTATAAGAATGAGAATACTTTAAATTTGCCTCCTGAAATAG
>CAYSGT010000135.1:1545-2644 GCA_964430805.1 Candidatus Woesearchaeota archaeon | reverse complement strand
TAATAAGCTTTATTAACCATAATTTTAAGAAACAAGTATGGAAAACAAGCACGTAGGATACATATTGCTAGGAGTTTCGATCCTAATTGTAATAATTGTATTTATGTTTCAAAACGCCTTAACGAGCTTTGTAGGTGCTAGTTGTACTCTCGCTCACGGAGAAAATTCATGTCCAATGTATCGCACTATAAATCAACAAACATACTTAGCGCTAGGAATAGTAGGAATTCTAGTCCTTGTAGCATTAGTCATGGTATTCTCAAAACCTCAGGAAAGAGTTATCATAAAAACAAAGACAATAGAAAAAAAGCCTCAAAAGAAAGTAATCGACACAAGCGACCTTAAGCCAGAAGAAAGACAAGTTTTAAAAATAATTCAAGAAAACAAAACAATCTTCCAAGCAGAGATAATTGAAAAAACCAAATTAGGAAAAGCAAAAATCACAAGAATTATAGATAGATTAGAAGGCAAAGGATTTGTAGAAAGAAAAAGACGCGGAATGACGAATATAGTAGTTTTAAATGAATAGCCTTTCAAAAAGTTTAAATAGTCAAGTGTAACAAGAAGTCATATGATAAACAAGCACACTTTACATAACGAACATAAAGAGAAGTATTCAGAAAAGGAGATATACGGGGCATACAAGCTATTTTTTGGCACCCTTTTTTCAGAGTCGAGATTAAAGATAATAAACGCCTTGAGAAAAGGGAGAAAAAATGTATCTGAAATTGTTTCTGATTTAAAATCAAATGATCGTACAATTATCTCTCATGATTTAGCAAGGTTAAAACTTCACGGATTTGTTAAAGCAGAGATTAAAGGAAAGTACAGATATTATGAGCTTAACAATGAAACAATCACACCATTAATGGATTTAATCGAGAAGCACATGTCAAAATATTGCATTCATATATTAAGAAATATGAAAAAAACACAATAAAATGGAAAACAAAAATGTCGGATGGATAATGATTAGCATTTCAATACTAATTGTATTAATGGTCTTTTTATTTAATAATACATTAATGGAATCAGTAAGAAATAGCTGTTTTATTCAACATGGAAATGTTGCATCGTGTGAAATGTACGACTCTGTGAA
>CAYSGT010000135.1:0-1535 GCA_964430805.1 Candidatus Woesearchaeota archaeon | reverse complement strand
TTCAGCCTATTCTTGATTTTTTCCAAGCCTAATGAAAAGATAATTGTAAAAAAAGTAAAGGAAAAAATAGTTAAAAAAGAGGTTAATCTTTCATCTTTCAGACCAGAAGAAAAACAAGTATACAGCCTTGTTAAAGAAAATGGAGCAATATTCCAGGCAGATATAATAGAAAAAACAGGATTTAGCAAGGCTAGAATGACGAGAATTATTGATAAGCTGGAAGGTAGCGAGCTAGTGGAAAGAAAGAGGAGGGGAATGACAAATGTTGTTGTTCTTAAGGGTGGGTAAATGGAAATAAAAGATTTTGCATACATTGTTGAAACAGAAAAGAATTTTGATGAAGCAGTAGTTTCAGTTTTAAAAGAGGTAGATAAAAAGGGTTGGACATTATTCAATGTTTATGATGTTAAGGAAAGATTGGCGGCAAAAGGCTTTGAACAAGAGTCATTAAAAATTATTGAAATTTGTTCTGGAAAATATACCAACATATTTCTAAACAAAAATATATTATCTTCCTTATGCATGCCTTGTAAAATAAATGTCTTAAAAGAAGGCAATAAAGTAAAGATTGCAGGCATGAAACCAACAATCATTCCCCAGCTATTTTCAGAAGTTAGTCTGGAAGAAGCAGAAGAAGTTGAAAGAGAAGTTAAAGAAATAGTAAATAATGCTAAATAAAAAATATGAAAAAGGAGGTAATAAAATGGAAATAAAGAAAATAGGTATTGCTCTTAGCATAGCATTTATTTCTGTTCTAAGCGTTGTTTCTGCCCAGCAGTACGGAATGATGGGCAGCAACGGGGAATTTACTGCAGTGAATAACGGCGGCGCGGGGGGAATGATGAATATGATGAACATGATGACTGGCTACGGCAGTTATGGTGCTGGAACAATGCTACTTGGCTGGATAACCTACCTGCTGACAATTGGGCTGATGATTGCAGGAATTTATTGGCTTGTTAAGACAGCTAATAGAAGGAGATAAAGGAATTGGATAAGGAGAAGGCTTTGCACTCGGAAAATAAAGAATTTTTTGATAATCTTAGCTCTGTGTATGACCCTTTTTTCGGGAATTGGCAACGAGGAGTGCATAGAAGGGCGATTTCCAAAATAGGCCTCTCAGTTAATAAGAATGTTAAGATACTTGATGTTGGATGTGGCACTGGAAATCTTCTTGCAATTCTTGAGAGAGAAAGCAGGGCAGAGCTTTATGGAATTGATTTGTCAGAAAAGATGCTCAAGAAAGCGCGTAATAAATTAAACCGGGCGTATTTAAAGATAGGAAATGCTGAAAATTTAAAATTTAAAGATAAATCATTTGATTACGTTTTCAGTGTTGATGCGTTTCACCATTATTCAAATCAACAGAAAGCCATGCACGAATTTTATAGGGTTCTTAAAAATGGCGGCAAATTAATGATAGTTGATTTAAGTTTTGGAAAAATGTTTAACAAAATATTTCAGAGAATCGAGCCTGGAAATACAGGCATCCATACCACTGTAGATATTGGAATAATTATGCAAAAGTTATTTAG
>CAYSGT010000134.1:0-2667 GCA_964430805.1 Candidatus Woesearchaeota archaeon | reverse complement strand
AAAAACTTCAAGAAGTTTTTTGTAGCTTATTTTCTTAGAGTCATATGTAACTCTGACAACTTCAGCGTGTCCTGTTCCACCGCCGCATACATCTTCATAAGTCGCTCCATTAAGGGTTCCACCAGCATAACCAACTTCAGTAGATATAACTCCAGGAACAGTACGGAAAGCCTCCTCAACCCCCCAGAAGCATCCAGCTCCAAACATTGCTATCTTGATGTCTGTCTTTTTTGCGGACTTTTTCTTAGTTACTTTTTTAATCTTTGTTGACATCATTTTAAAGATTAATTTGATTTAGATAAATTAATAGTATTACCCTTAATGATAGCGCCAAACTCAGAACCTTCTTTGATAGAAAAATCCTTGACTATTTTTGGAGGCAAAGTTATCCAAATTGAATCTCCAATTCTTCTTCCATTTACTTTAAATTTAACCTCTTTCATGATATGATCATCTGTCTCATCTATAAAAATTTTACTGTTTCCACAATAGAATAAACTTTAAAGTAGTCACAAAAAGAAAGAGTTAAATAGGGGAAAATTTCAAGTTATTTATGACTGGCAAATATGTAGGAGCTTTAGATATTCTAGCAGACGCTCAAGATATTGCAGTATTGAGTGGTTCAGTTTTAGGTTCTAATATGAGAACTTACGCAGTAAAAGCTTCTTTACAAGCACAAAAACAATTATATTTAGAAAGCGTCGCAGATGAATCTGAAAAAGAAATTCCAGCATTTCAAGGACATTGGCAATTTGATGATAAAAAAGGAATCACAGGTTCAAGCACATTTTTAACATTGCGATTTGATCAAAAAGTTCTTAGGCCAAGAGGACTATGGGTTCCGGGTCCTTTAGAAGCAAAAGCCTTAGAAGCACAAGGAAAGTTAGAAAATGACGTTTACAGAGACTACTGCAACGCGCTTTATAGTGCTGAAGGACTAAATCAAGAAATCGCAAAAGCTCTAGTTACACAAGCTCAAGACCAAGGATTAGAATTACCTCTTCTAGCCCCATTCAGATCATTAAGTTATACAGTAGATGCCTCTTCAAAAGCAGTTGCAATTTCTTTAGGTAATGTGCAAGCAGTCATTCAAGGAAGTAAGGCTCAAGAAGAACTAGCAAAACTCAATTCGAAAGGGAATTCAGATATTCGCAGGTTGTTCCGCGACTGGTTCGGCCTCTGGAGTGCCCACTGGATCAACCTTACTACCTCTAAAGCCAGTGGTAGAGTGGATTGGTTCTGCGGCGAAATAGACAGAGAATCTTTATTGCAAGCTCATAAATTTTTGCTTGAAAGAAAATATGGCGAAGCAATGAGAAAAGAACAAAGAGCTTTTGAAGAAGCATGGAATAAACCAGAATACCAAATTAAACATGGAACAACAAAATAAACCTATAAGAGAAGGATGTTATTATGGAGAGTTGGAAGATTCTTTTGTTACTTGTCCTAATTTTCCATTTGAAGGTGTAGTAAGAAAGGGAGTTATTCCAAAAACAGTAAGAGATTATCCGGGAAGATCTCAATATACTTTTACTTCCCCTGATGGGCTGTTGGTAATTTATGGCGGTCCGGGGATGATACAGGATGCTATTGCTCAATTAGAGCTAGTTGTTGATAGACACCAAAGATACTATCCTGATAAAATTACAAAAAAACAAAAAACATCCCAATAGCTTTCATTTTTTATACATAAAACTCTCAATCTTACTCTGAGCAGCTTCTCTTTTCTTCTGGTGTTCTTTCAAGAAAGCGTTTATTTTGTCTATCGTAATTTGTTTTAATTCTCCAGAAGTCATCTCCCCGGACTTATAATCCTTATATATCTTTCTTAATTTATGATCGTCTGGCTCAAACATATATCTCAAATATTGGAATGAAACATCAATATCTGGATTTCCTCCATGCCTTCTATGTTCTTCCAGAGTATCACGCCCTCCAGAAAATGCATACTTCTTTATCTTGTGTTCAACTTCTTTATGGGTATCTGTTGTATAAATCGCTTCTACTTCTGATGAGCTCATTTTTCCGCTAGATCCAGTTAAGGGTGGAAGAAAACTACATTGTATTGAAGCAGGTTTATGATGCCCTAGTTTAGGCAAAATATCTCTTGTTAATCTGAAATGTGGGTCTTGATCCACTGCATGCGCAATCAAGCAAGGAATCTTTTTCCCCTTTAAAACTGAAGGAAGAAAAGCAGGCACCGCTTGCATAGAGGTATAAAATATCTGTCCAATGTTTGAACTATCATCAAGACCAAAAGAAGACCGAACCATAGAAAAAGTTATTTTCTTAGCAACCTTGCATGCCTCTGGATAAAGAATATCCGCGTGTTTCGTATCCACTATAAAATGAGTCTTCTTAGGATTAAATCCTAGAGCAATTACATCAAGCATATTTTCATGCAAATATTTTTGACTCTCTTCAAAGGTTTGATCTTTCTTAAAAAGAAACTTTTCCTCATCCGGAAACTGAAACCATAAATCTACATCAAATGCATCTTGTAGCCATTTAGTAAATTGCCAGGCCATTAAGTGCCCTAAATGACAAGGCCCAGATGGGCTTCTTCCAGTATAAAGGAAGAATTTATTTCCTTTATCATATTCATCAAGTAGCCATTTTAAATCTCTATGGGCAAAAAATATCTTGCGATCAAGCATAAAATTCTTT
>CAYSGT010000133.1:0-2668 GCA_964430805.1 Candidatus Woesearchaeota archaeon | reverse complement strand
CGCCTCTTGTAGAAAAACTTAAAAACTATTAAACTCCTCAATGAGCATGGAAATGATAACCGTATCAAAAGATGAATATGAGAAATTGAAGATGCAAGCAAATATAGATCTAAATCTATTAAAACAATTAGTTCGAAGTATGAAAGACCTTAAAGAAGGCAGGGTAATAAGAGTAAAGTAAGATCTTACATTTCTTTATCTTGTAATTTATCTTCCATAACTAATTTTTTCATTTCTTCCCTAAAAAATTCAAGGAAAATTCTAATTGTATTAATTGTTTTTTGTTGGTCTTTCTTATCGCTTATAGCAACCATGAAAACTGCTTCTAAATCCTCATAAATTAAATAATAGATTCTATAACCTTCAAATCTTGACTCTCTAAACCATTTTGTCCCAAGAGGATTTCCATATTGAGGATTGTATATCAGTTTATCTTCAATTTTATCAACTCTCTCTTGAAAAGATTTACTATATTTTGCAATTTCTTCCTGAAATCAAACAGAACGAAAGACTTTATATTTTTTCATAAACTGCCAAATCAATTAAAACTTAAAAACTTATTCCCAGACCCACAAAAATAATCTTAATTTAATTGGTTCAAAGGAATATTTGGATAAACTTCTTTTATTGCTCATAAAAACCTTTAAATACCAATACGTCTCTAATAGCTACAAGTAAATACCTAAAAGTTATCAACATGTCACAAAAATTACAACATAAAAAAGTAGTACACTGGCCAACATTGAACACAGTAATAATGGTAGAGGACACTATAAAAAAATCAAACAACAGCGTAGTTACAATTGCAGAACTGAAAAGAGAACTGCCGAGACAGGTCAATCATAACACCTTGATAACTATCTTAGAATATCTTGACAGAAGTGGAAAAATCGCAATAGGAGTCAGAGGAATAAATTGGATACAAAATGAAGACCCCCGGTTAAAAAAAGCCATAGCAGAAGGTTTTGAGGTATGAAAGAAGTAAAAATAATTCTCTCTTTAGACGCAAAACAAGTATATGATTGGTTAAACAGCAGAGCCCCATTTTCAAAAAAGGAAAGAATGATTCTTAAAGCAGTTAATTATAAAATAGAACTAATAAAAAATAACTTCCAATATGGAGACCCAATTGCAAAAAACCTTATTCCTCCAGAATATAAGGAGAAATATGGAATAACTAATTTAAATAGAGTAGAACTTCCTGATTTTTGGAGAATGTTTTATAGCGTCAGAGTAGGAGAGTCTGAAATAGAAATAGTGGCTTTCGTTTTAGACATAATCGACCATCCAAACTATGATAAAAAGTTTGGATATAGAAAGAATTAATTTTCTCTAACCCACAAAAATAATCTTAGTTTAATTGGGTCAAATGTATTTGTGCCGGTGCTTATAATCCTCTCTGCAGAGAAAACATTCCCCCTGTAGGCTGACTGCCCGCAAGCGCTGCTCAAGTCACAAGACCTGAGCTCGAATAAAATGTAATCAGGCAATGTTTGATTGATGAAATCAATTGTTTTGATCATAGAGGTAGTATTAGTCTGATAAGTTATAACCTCAGCCCTAAGGTTCTCGATAGAGCTTACTTCAGCCAGGATATCGCGGGCAACTTCTCCTAAGTCCGGCGTATTTTGTCTTGGCGCAGATTGCTTATAAGATAAGATAAGAATTATAGAAATTATAGTTACTGCAATTAATAATTCAATCACTCGTACAAAACCCTTTCTATTTACCATACCATTATCCTCATAGTTGCATATTCCTCTTCGCCAGAAGAGCGAACAATAGCCACTCGGTCATCGGTTGATAGAATCTCAACGTTATCTGGAACATCTTTAATTGAACTAATTACAAATCCATCATTAAAAATAACATAAAACCCAAAATCTATTCTATTTGGGATATTAAATGAGGTCTTTAAGCCAGCATAATTAAAAAAATAACTCCTATTCAATTCAAGGAGCAGATTCTCAAAATATATCTTATCAACATTAGACGAAGAAATAGAATACATTGAATCATCAATAAGCAAACCGAGAATACGCGCGCCATTAGTAAAAGCAGAAGAATATTTTACTCTTACAAAGTTATCTCTAGGGATGGCAAAGTTGACAGCGCCGGTGCTATCTCTAAAAGAAGGAATTACCTCTCCACTGCTATTCTCAACGCTGGCATTAATACGGTTGCTTATCCCCGGGATGTCAATTGCAACATCTCCGCTAGCCCCTGGCAGTATTGAAACAGAGTAAGTTTCCATTTCTCTTTCAGCAAAATCCGCTATTTCTAAGGATATATAATCTAGACTTGACTTTATGGCTCTACCGCTTTGCAGAGGACTGAAAAAAACGAAAGCAAATACAATAAAGGCTACAAAAATAACAAACGTTATGACGAATTCTATGTGGCTCAGACCTCTTCTTTCTAGCATATTTAAAAGGAAGCAACTTAATTTATATAGGTTGCCCCTCAATTATGAGTATGGATAGCCTCGTCGCCCAAATCAAGGACAAAAGAGAGCTAAGGAGCCTGCCAGATCCACTTGTAGAAAAAACTCTAAAAGATTATCTAGCAAAAAACAAACTTAAGTTGCCTAAAGCAGAAAAAGAAATTAAACTTATCTTAAAAGAAGTCCGAGCAGAATTAAGAAGATATACTGGACAATATACCTTAA
>CAYSGT010000132.1:1580-2759 GCA_964430805.1 Candidatus Woesearchaeota archaeon | reverse complement strand
AAGCTCCATTTCCAGGTAGCAAGGAAATAAATCCGAAGAGAGCAATAAGTCTTTTCCTAAGCATAAGAAGTGATAGAAAAACTAATATAAAAACCTTGCAAAACCTTTAAAAACAGTCATTTCTCAAATCATTCAGCATTAACCCTCAAGTCACCTGGCCGACGCGAGGTTAGCTACAAAAAAATCTGCCAGATTAACATGAAGCTACCAGAAAAAACAAATAGGTTTTGCCCATATTGCAAAAAGCAGACAGCTCAAACAGTTAGTGTAGCAAGGCAAAAATCTCGTTCATCTACACACCCATTATCAAGAGGTTCATTCACCAGATATACTATGAGGGGTCAAGGAATCGGTTTTGGCAACAAAGGAAGATATGGGTCTAAACCTGCAATAAAATCATGGAAAAGAAAAACAAAGCAGACAAAAAGACTTACAGTAATGTACACTTGCTCAACATGCAAGAAATCTAAAGGAATAAAAAAAGCTTTAAGAGTATCTAAAATACAAATAGGGGAGAAAATATCTAAGTAAAATGGCAGAAACAACAAAAAAACTAGTTAAAAAGAAATTCTTTGATGTTTCAGTTCCGCTTACCGCTTCAAAAGTAAAGTTATATGCTATCAACGAAGAAGAACTGAATGGAAAAATGGTCAAAATAGACATGACTAAAAATCTAAAGGGGAAAAACGTCGAATTAAGAGCAAGAGTAACTCATAAAGATGGCAAAATAGATTCCGAGCTAGTAAGTTTAATACTTTTACCAAGTTATATTAGAAGAATAATGAGAAGAGGAATAGACTACATTGAAGATTCATTCACAACTTCATGTAAAGATGCAGAGATAATAGTAAAAACATTCATGATAACTAGAAATCACGTATCAAGAAACATCCGTAAAGAAGTAAGAAACGCTGCTAGAAAATTTCTAGAAGGTTATTCAAACATAAAAACAGTTAAAGAATTATTCTCAGAATTAATGACAAATAAACTTCAAAGATCAGTTTCTCTAAAAGTCAAAAAAATATATCCTTTGGCATTCTGCGAAATCCGTTGGATTGAAGTAATAGGCCCTCCAATAAAGAAGAAAGTAGTGGCTGAAGAAACTCCAGCGGAACCAACACAATAATCCTAAAAGCAAAAGCCTTTTAACATCTCATTTTCTACAACTTTCAAGCCTCT
>CAYSGT010000132.1:0-1570 GCA_964430805.1 Candidatus Woesearchaeota archaeon | reverse complement strand
GCTCAACGGCAGAGCGATAGTTTTGTAGGATAAACCAAAAGAACTATAGGTTGGGGGTTCGATTCCCTCCAGAGGCTTTACACAAAAAGTTCAAAGCCCTCTTCGACTCGAACGGATATAACCGAACTCGACAATGTTTATTAGTGTCCAAGATGAAGGACAATGGACATACACAACTTAAAAGTTCGCTATCAACGGGCCTTAGCCCGATTTAAGGACTCACCTGTCTCAACAAAAAATAAAGATACAATTCTTAGATTTCATAATTTTTTATTAAGCGAAAACATTGGTTATTCAAAAATTGAACGCTACTTCTACGATTTAATTAAGCTAGACAAACTTCTTGGAAAAGAATTTGAAAGTGCTAATGAAGAAGATATTAGAAGGATTATCTCTGAAATTAACAAAACAGACTTAAGCGAACATACCAAAAGAGGGTTTAAGCTTATTGTGAGGCGTTTCTACCGTTTTGTCAGGGGTTGTAATAAAGATGATCCACACCCTCCAGAAGTAAAATGGATGTCTTTGAAAATGGGGCATAAACATAGCAAACTACCAGAAGAACTTCTAACAGAAGATGAATTTGTATCAATTATCAAACATTGTGAAACAATCAGAGACAAAGCTTTGATTTCTACAATAGCAGAATCTGGAGCAAGAGTAGGAGAAATAGGAACAATGCAAATTAAACATGTAACTTTTGAGAAATATGGAGCAAGGATAACAATAAGTGGAAAAACAGGAATGAGAAAAATCCTAGTAGTAAGCAGTGCTTCACTATTACAAAGATGGATTAACGAACATCCAAAAAATGATAATCCAAATGCATGTTTATGGTACAATCCTCAAGGTGAATTCCTTTGTTATAATAGAATAACTGCAATCTTAAAATTGGCAGCAAAGAGAGCTGGAATAAATAAAAGAATCCGCCCTCATCTCCTTAGACACAGTAGAGCCACCCAACTTGCTTCAATCATGAGTGAAGCTTCAATGAAACAATATTTGGGCTGGGTGCAAGGTTCCTCTATGGCTGCAATTTATGTACATATGTCTGGAAAAGATACAGATAAAGCAGTTCTTCTAGCAAACGGAATAACAATAGAGAAAGAAAGCAAAGAATCTAGTTTTGCTCCAATAAATTGCGTTAGATGCGAAGCAATCAATCCACCAATAAATAGATTTTGTAAGCAATGCGGACTTGTTCTTGAAAGAGAAGAAGCAAATGAAATCCTAAAGAAAGATATCAAACAAGATGAAATGAATACTCTAATGACAAGGATTCTGAAAGATCCAGAAGTTTGGGCGCTTGTAAACAGCAAGATGAGCGTCTTTGTATGAAACAAGAAGAGCAATTTGGCCTAGTGATATTTGTGGGCATATTCTTGCATGTCACAATAGGAGATAAAGTAATTCAATTTGTAAAAAATGTCAAAACCTTTAAAGAAAGTCTATTTATTTGGTTTCATCAAACACTAGATTTGATTATGACTTGGAAGACCTTAATCATAATAATTATTGCCATTACTATTGCCTCATTATTTTTCTATACAATTTATAAAATAAATAAGAA
>CAYSGT010000131.1:0-2780 GCA_964430805.1 Candidatus Woesearchaeota archaeon | reverse complement strand
AATCATCCTTGTGAAATTGAAAACAAGCTTCTAATTGCTACAACTATCGTTGCAGGGACCAATAATACTAATAGGGCTCCAAGAGTCGAAGAAACAATATTTCCTAGTTCCCAATTTAAAAATTCAATATTTCTTACACCAGCAGAGCCGGCAAAACTGACTATTACTAGTGAAACAGAAGACATCATGAACTTATTTATATCATTAGGAGATACCCCT
Source organism: Candidatus Woesearchaeota archaeon (assembly GCA_964430805.1). Classification (GTDB taxonomy): domain Archaea; phylum Nanobdellota; class Nanobdellia; order Pacearchaeales; family GW2011-AR1; genus SICU01. The sequence goes on along the minus strand of CAYSGT010000131.1, from coordinate 2,561 downwards.
ATAAAGCCTATAACTAATCCCAATACTAATAGGAGCCCTAGTAAGAAGGGATTAAGGTTTCCAAATAGAGCGCTTAGCATTCCTCCGATAAGTGCCAGCACAACGCCTATTAAAAACGCCCATGCGCTGACAATATTTTCTCTCGATCTTATAGCCATATCAGTATATAGAGTTAACAAGTGTTATGAATAATATAAATGTTTGTAATAATGTTATATCAAATCTAATCTATTTCAATCCAGGCATAAATCTACCAAGAATAGAAACTCCTAAACTAATAGCAACAAGATAGATTAATGCAGTTGCAAGAACCATTCCAATTACAAGTCCAAATCCTATTTTTATTGATTGTCTCACTCCAATCTTTAACCTCACTGTATTTCCTTTATCTTTTTCCCCAAATCCTTCAAACTTAATATTCATTCAAAGACATAAAATTTTAATTATTTATATTTTGTTAAGTCAAGTTATTGAAAAACCCATAAGTTCGCTTAACACCGAAATATTTAAATAGCCATTTAATTGCGGAATTGAACAACAAAATGAATTTCACAAAATTAGTTTCATTGTTTGCATTTGTTACACTTGCAGTTTTATCGCTTGGTTTAGCAAGCGCATCATTCAGCTTTACAGGGGTAACTGGAGCTAATCAAACAATTAGTGCAAGTTCCCAAGCAACAATCTCCTTCACAGTTGATCCATCAAATCCAACAGCCCATTCAGGAACATTATTTAATGCAACATTATTGCTCCCTAATCTTTTTGGTACAGGAACATCTTGGAGCGGTAACTCTGCATCGTTTACAGTTCTTAACACTACAAGCTTTCTAAAGACAGTCTCAGTTCAAGTTCCAGCAGGTCAAGCTCCAGGAGTTTATATTGGTCAAATAAGTTTAACAGGAGACTATGTGTTACCATCGGGCACTTCAGCAACTATACCTGCGGTGAATAACTTAACAGTTCAATTAACAGTTCCTGAACCACAAGCATCTTCAAACATCACAATCTCAAACGTGCCAACTTCAGCAGTGCTTGTAAATCAAAACTTCACAATCAACGTTGGACTTGGTGCAGGAGCTCTTCCTTTGACTGGTACTGTAAGAATCTCTGAAACAACATCGCCTTCAACACAAACTATTTTCTCACCTGCTGAGTTTTCATTAACTCCTGGTTCAACCCCTCAGCAAGTCACAGTTATTCCGGGCTTGCAAGGCCTTAAGTTTGGTGAGAACACAGTCCTATTTAACGCAGCATCAGGAAGTCAGGTTACATCTTCAAGATTTAGCATAAAGAAAACATTCTGCAGTGCAGGAGAAACCCAAGTAAGCAACTTAACAATAGATGAAGTCAGCTGGGACAATAACGGCAATGGCGGAGACGAAGATAACTGGGAGCTTCTAGATGAAATAGAAGTAGAAGTAAAAGTAGCAAATGACAACCAAGATCGCGATGTTGATGCAGTTGTTGAATTAGGATTATTTGATAGCTCTGGAAAGAACTTAGCTGACGATTTAACATTTACAGAAGACTCAGATGGTGATGACGAGCAGATTGATGTAAATATCAATAATGATGACAAAGAGACAGTAAAATGGGTATTCAAAATTCCAGCTGACTTTAACACAGGAGACTACAGATTAGCAGTTAAAGTATATAATGATGACCGAGGAGAATCAAGAGACTGTAAAGATAGCGCTTCTGAATTTGACAATGGTTTCTACCAGCCAGTCACTGTAGAGCAAACATCAGACGAAGGCCGCTTTGTAGTAGTCGAGGATATTGAATTAGAATCCCCTCTTACATGCGGTCAGACAGTTAGCGGAGAATACACAGTTTTCAACGTTGGAGAAGATGATGAAGACAGAGTAAAAATAACTCTTAGAAACAGAGACCTAAATCTAGAGGAAATAAGAGAAATAACTTCTGACCTGGACCAAGGAGAAGACGAAACTCTAGACTTTACCCTTCAAATCCCTGCTACAGCGCAAAATGGAAATTACGTATTGGAATTCTTTACAGAATATGACTACAGAAATGGAATTTATAAGCAAGAATCAGACGACTCTTTTGACTTTCCTATTGAAGTAATAGGCTGTTCTCAAAACCTTGGAAACTCTGGCGGTAGCCTTACAAATCTAGAAATTAATGCAGAGCTTTCTTCAGAGGCAGAGGCAGGTAAAGAATTAGTAGTAACTGCAACACTTAAAAATACAGGAACACAAGATGCTGATTACGGCTTAAGCGCAAGAGGATATTCTTCATGGGCAGAGCTAGTGGAGATTTCAGATTCAACAGTGTCAATAGATGCAGGCGAAAGTAAAGAAGTTACATTTACATTAATGGTTAATGAAGACGCCGTCGATGCTCAAACATTCGACATCCAAGTTACATCAAGCGGAAGAACTCAAATACAAACAGTTGAGGTTGAGTTAGCAGCAGCAAGCAGGGCAAGCAGTTTAATCTCAGTAGGCAACCCTATAATCTGGGTAATAGGCATTGTAAACCTTATCTTGATTATATTAATAATTGTTGTAGCAGTGAAATTATCAAGAAGATAATCT
>CAYSGT010000130.1:0-2817 GCA_964430805.1 Candidatus Woesearchaeota archaeon | reverse complement strand
GTGCTTCAAGTGCCCAGACTTCCATTTCTCCAAGTCTTTGTCCTCCCATTTGGGCTTTTCCTCCCAAAGGTTGCTGGGTAACTAAGGAATATGGACCAGTACTTCTTGCGTGAGTTTTATCCTCAACCATGTGGATAAGCTTCATTACGTATTCAATTCCTACAACTACTGAATTTTCATAAGGATGTCCTGTTCTTCCGTCATATAAAACTGCTTTTCCATTAACTGGAAGTCCAGCTTTTTTAAGCTCTTCTTCAATATTTCCCTCATCAACTTCTTCAAATACAGGCATTGCGATTTTTTGTCCTAATTCTCTAGCTGCCCAACCTAAATGTGCTTCTAAAAGTTGTCCCAAATTCATTCTTGCAAGTACTGAGATTGGAGAAATAATAATATCAACTGGTGTTCCATCAGCCAAATGTGGCATGTCTACTTCTGGTAAGATTTTTGAAATAACACCTTTGTTTCCGTGTCTTCCTGCAAGCTTATCTCCGATAACAACGTGTCTTAGCTGCGCTACTTCAACAATAATTTTTCTGATTGCTCCAGGTTCCAACTCGTCTCCTTTTTTCCTGTCTAATATGGAAACAGAAATTACGGTTCCTCTTTCTCCGTGAGGAATTCTTAAAGACGTATCCCTAACCTCTCTTGCCTGTTCTCCAAAGATTGCTCGAAGTAATCTTTCTTCTGCGCTAAGTTCAGTTTCACCTTTTGGAGCAATTTTTCCAACCAAAATGTCTCCAGGTTCAACTTCACTACCAACAACTACTATTCCATCTTCATCAAGATTTGCTAAATCTTCTTCTGAAACATTTGGAATATCTCTCGTTGTCTCTTCAGGTCCAAGTTTTGTTTCAACAACTACTGCTTCATATTTTTCAATATGAATTGAGGAAAGAGCATCTTCTTTTACTAACCTATCTGAGATAACAATACCGTCTTCATAACCTAAACCGTCAAAAGCCATATAGGCAATTAAAAGATTTTGGCCAAGAGCCAGTTCTCCGTTTTCAGATGATGGTCCATCAATTAAAAGATCTCCTTTCTTAACTTTATCTCCTGTTTTTACCATTGTTTTTTGAGTATATGCAGTTGCCTGTGAAGTTCTTTGGAATGAGTCTATATAATATGTTACTTCTTGCCTTGCTGCTTTTCCTTTAATTGTTACTTTATCTGCATCTGAGTATTCGATCGTGCCATCAAATGGAGCATAGATTACTCTTCCCATCATCTCGCTAATTGTTTTTTCCATACCTGTTCCAATGATTGGGCTTTGAGGTTTAATAAGTGGTACTGCTTGACACTGCATGTGGGTTCCCATAAGAGCACGGTTTGCTTCATCATGAGATACAAATGGAATAAGGGAAGCTGCACTTCCAACAACCTGTCTTGGAACGATATCAACGAATTCAATATTTGCTCTATCTGTTTCGATAAAGTCGCCTTTAAATCTTGCCGGAACTCTTTCTTCAATTATTTTTCCGTTTGTTTCTAATACTCCAACATGGGTAATATAGTGGTTTTTCTCATCGTCTGCATCCATGTATACTATTTCATTGGTTGCTTTTGCAGATCCTTTTTGATGAGCTACTTTTCTATATGGTGCTTCTAAAAAACCAAATTTATTTACTTTTGCATATAAAGCAAGGTATGTTACAAGTCCGATATTTGGTCCTTCAGGGCTTCTGATAGGACAAATTCTTGAGTATTGAGACGAATTAATATCACGAATAGAAAACGCTGCTCGCTCACGCGAAATTCCACCTGTTCCCATAACGGTTAGCCTATTTAAGTTGTCTATTTCTGAAAGTGGGTTTGTTTGGTCTAGGATTGTTGAAAGCTGAGAGGTTCTGAAGAATTCATTAATGGAGGCCATAATAGGTCTTGCATTAATAAGTCCTCCAATTGAAATTGGCTGATCTGCTTGGATTAAGCTCATTCGCTCTTTTACACTTCTTTCTAAGCGGAGTGCTCCGATTCTAAATGCAGTTGTTTGAACGAGTTCTCCAACACATCTGACACGTCTATTTGCCAAATTGTCAATGTCATCAACGCCTTCTCCATTTCTTGCTAAGTTAATAAGATGGGCAATTGTTCCGATAATATCCTCTGTTGTTAAAATTTTCGTGTCGTTGCTTGGAGTATTAAATCCTGAAACATTTGAAAGTTTTTTATTCATCTTGTATCTTCCAACAGCCCCCAAATCGTATCTTCTGTTATTGAAAAACATTCCAAGGAAGTTTTCTCTTACTTTATCAAGTACAGCTGGTTCTCCTGGGTGCATTTTCTTAAAGATTTCAATTACAGCTTCATTTGAATCAGCAGTTTCATCTTTAAGTAGTGTGTTTTCTATAAATAAAGTTTTTCCATCAGCTTCTATCTCTTTGAATTTACTTTTAAGATCTTCATTTGAGGAAATTCCGAGTGCTCTTAAAAAGGTCGTTGCCAAAAACTTTCTTCTTCTGTCAATTTTTACCATTATTGTTTCATGTCTTGTGGTTGTAAATTCAAGCCATGAACCATGAACCGGTCTAATTTCTGCTGTATACAATGTTTTTCCAGTTACGTTATCTGCTGTAGCTGTAAAGAAAACTCCAGGAGATCTTACCAATTGGTTTACAACTGCTCTTTCAATTCCATTAATAACAAATGTTGCTCTATCTGTCATTTGAGGAATATCACCAAGGAAGACTTCTTGATCGTATTTTGCGTCTGTTTTTTTATTAGTGAGGGTTGCGTTGACATATAGAGGTGCGTCGTAGGTTACTCCTTTTTGGAGAGCATTTTCCGCAGTTGTGGAAAGCTTTCCAAGTCTAT
>CAYSGT010000129.1:876-2828 GCA_964430805.1 Candidatus Woesearchaeota archaeon | reverse complement strand
AAAGGCAGCAACGGCAACAACAGTAACTGCCTCTGGAGCAACACCTACAGCAGAAGCAACAAAAGTCACAGTTCCAAAAACTGCAGAAAAGAAAAGCGACAAAAAGAAATAGTTTTTAGTTTTATTTTTTGATTTTAACCATCTAAGGTCAAATTTATATACACTTATTTATAACATCCACTAGGGATCGTCGTATAGCTTGGTTAGTATTCGAGGTTTGGGACTTCGCGACCCCGGTTCGAATCCGGGCGATCCCATTTATATTTTAGAGCTGTCTAGAAGATATATTTTTTTAAATAGATAGTTCTATATGGAAAATATGAAGGGTAGAATTGTTACAAAATTATCAAGCAAAGCCAAAACCTCCAAGGGCAAACGTAAAGAAATGAGTGGAGATCCTACTTCTTTAGAGCGCAGGGTAACTCTTTATGATCAAGAAGCATACCTCATCACAGCTTTCGGAAAAATAACTAGAGACCATGGTATTTTTCAACAACTAGTTCATCTTTGGAATATGAAAGATTATAGTACAATTCTTAAATTACAAAATCCTCCAATTAAACCTAGGCTTGAACAAGAACAAGCATGTTCTATTCTTATGCGTCTTGCAAGTAGCATATCTCAAGAAGTTGAATCATATATCAATTATTTTAAAGAAGATCCTTCCAGAGACCTCCTAGTTCCTCTAAAAGGAACTCTTGATAATATAACCGGTTGTGCAGAATATTATTTAACTGAATTTGCAAAGACCTATCCTTCAAGACCTCCAGACCAATAGAATTAGCATAGCGCAATATTTAAAAACATTTTTAAATCCATTTTTTTAATACAAAATATGGGCATACAAAGATTATTTAGAAATTTAACAGATTATAATGATTCTCTTCTGGCAAGAGTAGAGATAGGAGATCGGATGTATAATACAAAGATCCCCCTAGAAGGAGAGTATCTATTAGGTCTTGCATTTGGAGGCAGGGAAACTCATGCAACCCAAAGCTTAGCAAGAAGTGCAATAGATGCAAGAAAAATAAGTGAAAAAAATCTTCCACTTATAGCCCAATGGGCAATTCTTGTGAATATACCTAAAATTAGATTTGATGATTATTCAATAGATAGCGAAACAAAAGGAAGCGCACCATATGAAGCTAGCCTTAATACTCGAGAAGTAATGGAAAGAGCAAGACAATTTATAATTGAAGAACATGGTCAAAACAGTCTCAAGCATGCTATTTATCTTGCACATCCAGCCCACATGGAGAGAGTTATAGGAATAGGGAAGAAATTAGATTTTCAAGGAATCCCATTTGTAGACGCAGACATAGTAGGTTGGAACACAGGTCAAGAGCATTTAGGTGCAGGAGCAACAGTCTCTCCTTCTAAATGGTTAAAGCGTGAATTAGTAACTAGATTAAATCACATTATTAAGGGTTGGATGTGAAAAATTGTTTTAAAAAGTAAATGGGAATATTTAAAAACACATTTTCAACATATCAATTATGGTAAAGACAAAAAAAGTAAAAGCAGCAGGTAGATTCGGAGCAGGTTACGGAACCTATCCTCGAAATAAACTTAATGCAATAGAATTATTACAGAGGGTAAAACAATCATGTCCACATTGTAAGAAACTTGGAGTCAAGCGTCTTGCAGCAGGAATATGGCATTGTGAAAAATGCGGCGTACAATTTGCAGGACATGCATACACATTAAATAAATAAGAACGTTTAAAAATACAAACAATAACTAAACTCATGGCTCAATACAAATGTTTCAGATGCAGTAAGCAAACAACTAGCAAAGTTCTTGACAAAGTATTCAATTGTCCCCATTGCAATTCAAAAATATTCTTCAAACCAAGAACACACATAGTAAAAATAAAGGCAATTTAATATGGATTCAGTTGCAAAACAAAAAATACAAGACTTGCAGATTTTAGAGCAAAACCTTCAAAACAT
>CAYSGT010000129.1:0-866 GCA_964430805.1 Candidatus Woesearchaeota archaeon | reverse complement strand
AAAAAGACAAAGACTAACTAAACACATGGCACAATACAAATGTGTCAGATGTAGTAAGCAGATAACTAGCAAGGTATTAGATAAAGTATTTAACTGTCCATATTGCAATTCAAAAATTTTTTATAAACCAAGAACACACGTAGTCAAGATAAAGGCGGTTTAATTTATATGGATGCAGCATCTAGACAGAAAATACAAGATTTGCAAGTTCTTGAACAAAATCTTCAGAATTTACTCATTCAAAGACAAAATCTTCAAGCAGATTTAAACGAAACAACTAATGCATTAGAAGAAGTCAATAAAACAAGTGATACTATTTACAAAATGGTTGGTTCAATAATGATAGTTGTTGATAAAAAAATAACTTTGGATGAATTAGAAGAAAAAAAGAAATTAATAGAGCTTCATAGCAACTCGATAGCCAAACAAGAAAGTCTAATCGAATCTAGGGCTAAAGAGTTGCAGCAAGAACTTAAAGAACTACTAGAAAATAAGTCCACGTCGTCATCAAAATAATTCTTACATATCTTAAAAAACGATAATGTTTATATACTGAACTGTTCACCAGTCATTATGGTCTTTGGTTTGAAAGGAGTTTTTAATAAATCACAAGCTTCGGATGAATATGTAGAACTTGATCTCAATCAGGCTAAAAGTAAGAAGGAAAAGATAAAGATTCGCCAGTTCACACTCAAAAAGTATGATGATATAAATGATATCCTTGCAGCTCTGCGCGAAGGTTACACAATTGCTTTCATAGATATAAAACAGATTAAGAGTAAAGATATAATTGAATTAAAGAGAGCATTAACAAAAATAAAGAAGACCGTTGATGCCATGGAAGGCTCAATCGCAGGATTCGGAGA
>CAYSGT010000128.1:0-2867 GCA_964430805.1 Candidatus Woesearchaeota archaeon | reverse complement strand
TAGGGATAAACATTCGCCTCTGTCCATAACTTGACCATTTAATCCATCCACAATTTTTTTCATTTCTCTAGGTAAGGGTATTGTTGCTCCCATAATCCCTGGGTGAGGATTAGATAATCTTATTTTTTTAGCCATTGCACTCTTTTTGCAATTCCTTAATTTTATCTGTTTGTTCCCATGTGAACCCTGCGTCGTTTCTCCCAAAGTGACCATAACTTGCTGTTTTTTGGAATATTGGCTGCTTTAATTGTAGGTGCTCTATAATTGCCCTTGGTCTGAAGTCAAATATTTTTTCTACCGCTTTTATTATGGTGTTTTCTGGAACTTTTGAAGTGTTGAATGTTTCTATATTAATTGAGGTTGGATTAGCTTTGCCAATGCAATAGCTTACTTGGAGTTCACATTTATCTGCTAATCCTGCTGCAACTATGTTTTTGGCTACATATCTTGCCATGTATGCCGCAGACCTATCGACCTTTGAAGCGTCTTTTCCTGAAAATGCTCCTCCTCCATGCCTGCCTGCTCCTCCGTAAGTATCCATTATTATTTTTCTTCCTGTAAGTCCTGTGTCTGCTTCAGGACCGCCTATTACAAACCTACCTGTTGCATTAATGTGAATTTTGGTATTGTCATTCATTAGATCCTTGCATACAGGGATTATCACATACTCTTTTATCTCTTTTCTTAATTCTTCTGTTGATACCTCTTCGCTGTGATGCTGCGCGATTACTATATCAGTTATTTCTACAGGGTTACCATCTACATATTTTAATGAGACTTGGCTTTTACCATCTGGTTTTAGCCCCTTTATTGTGTTATTTTTCCTTACTTCGGCCATTTTTTGAGTTAATTTATGAGCTAGAATTATTGGTGTTGGCATAAATTCTTCTGTTTCGTTACATGCAAAACCAAACATTAACCCCTGATCTCCTGCGCCTTGCTCACTATTATTATCTACTCCTTGTGCAATATCTGAACTTTGTTTTTGCAATGAATTTATGATTTTGTAATTTAGATAATCTTCATAGCCTATATTTTTTAGAGTCTGTCTTGCTATTTGTTCTGCGTCTATTTTTGCGTTTGTTTTTACTTCTCCTGCTATATGAATGATATTTTTAGTAATCAGACATTCTGCTGCGCATCTGCTTTCTTTATCCTGACTTAGCATTGCATCAAGAATCGAATCGCTTATTTGATCGCATACTTTATCTGGATGCCCCTCTGTCACTGATTCGGATGTAAGGTAAGTTATTTTATTCATCTTTTATTCTACCTTATTATCTTATTAATAATCTTGTGATAAAAATATTCCAATAGGAATATTTATATATCCTCTAAAATATTGCTCTTTATGGTTTTTGATATTACTCAATTGCGTAAAATTCGCAAACAGCTTGATATGACTCAACATAAATTTGCTATGGAAATAGGTGTGAGTCAATCGATGATTGCAAAGATTGAAGCTGGAAAGCTTGACCCCACTTACAGTTATGTTAAGAAGATTGAAGATCGGATTATGCATTTGACGAAACGCGGTGAAAAAGAAGCTAAGGATATTATGAATCACGCGGTTTTTAGTATTGAACCAAACGAGTATATAAGGGAAGCTATCTCTCTTATGAATAAGCACAATATCTCTCAAATTCCAGTTGTTCGTAAATCTAATGTTGTTGGGCTTATAAGTGAAAATTCTCTTCTTGGAGTCGATTCTGACAGAATAGGTAGCTGCAAAATTTCAGAAATAATGAATGAAAGTCCTCCCATAATTGATAAGCACGCAAAACTAGAAGTGATTGTGCAGTTGTTGAAATTTTATTCTATTTTGATTGTGAAAGAGGCTGGAAAATTAACTGGAGTTATTACAAAAACTGATGTTATTAGAAGTTTAAGTAAGAATCTTTAGGTTATTTGTCTTAAATTACTTTTTTGTTGCTCTTAGAGTGTTACGAAATTGTAGTTTTTGGTCACACACAATTATTTAAAGTAAAGATAGCATTCTAAACTAATTATTTGAAAGGAGGTATGAAAAAAAGAAAAAATGGTTCTTGATTTTGCAAAAGAAGCAATTGCTAATGCCTCAACTCACAGTATTAATTTTGATGAACTTAGGGCTGGAAAAGCTAACATTAAAGTATTTGGTACTGGTGGAGCTGGTTGTAACACAATCACTTGGTTATTTAACAAAGGGATTAATGGAGCAAACATTTACGGCATTAACACTGACGCGCTTCACTTGAGCATTACTAAGGCTGATGAGAAAATCCTTATTGGTAAGGAATTGACTCGCGGACTTGGTTGTGGGGGATATCCTCAGAAGGGTAGAGAAGCAGCAAAAGAATCTGTCTCGGAATTGAAGAAATCTGTCAGCAATGCTGATATGGTTTTCATTTGTGCAGGCATGGGCGGTGGTACCGGAACTGGTGCAGCGCCTGTTGTTGGACAACTTGCAAAGGAGGCTGGTGCGGTCGTTATTGCGGTCGTAACAATGCCTTTCGAATGTGAGAAAGCACGAATTGACAAGGCAGAATTCGGATTGCAGGAACTTAGAGAGGTTGTTGATACAGTTATTGTTATCGATAACAACAGACTTGTAGATATTGCAGGTAACTTGCCAATGGAACAAGCTTTCGCAGTTGCGAACGAGCTAGTAAGTACAATGATAAAAGGTATAGTGGAGACTATTACTTTGCCTTCATTGATCAACTTAGACTATGCAGACGTTTCAGCAATTATGAAGGGCGGTGACGTTGCGGTTATTGGTGTCGGTGAGTCGGACAGTTCGATGCGTGTTGAAGAAGCCGTAAGGCAGGCTTTGACACATCCGCTGCTTGACGTAGATTATCGCGGGGCTACTGGAGCTTTGATTC
>CAYSGT010000127.1:0-2875 GCA_964430805.1 Candidatus Woesearchaeota archaeon | reverse complement strand
TTACCACAAATCTTTATAAATGAAAAGATATCAGGGTTTAACATGAGTATCAAAAATAAGAGCGGTAAAATGAATAAAATCCTAAGTAGTATAATTACTGCTTTAGTTATTGGGTTGCTTATTGTTCTAGGCCCAGTGGACGCTCTTAATTTAGGGATGTCTGGATTTAGAGAGACTCCATACTATTCTGGAGAAATAATTAATTTCTTAGCTAGCATTGATATAAATTCTAATGAAATAGTTCCAATTCAAAATATAACCCTTGAGATTAATACAGGCAGTGTTTGTGTGTTTAGTGTATCTGGACAGAAACTTAAAGATTGCCCTGGAGTTACAATAGATGTAGTTTCTTCATCTCCATTTGGATACGGATATGGCTACAATACATTCCAGCCAAACTGGACAGGAAGCAATTTAAGCTCTAATGCTGGAAACTATCAAGGCTACGGTTATGGCTATGGATACGGATACGGTTATGGAAATCAGCCTAGCTCACTTGTTTATAATATAAGTATACAGTCTCCTCAATTTTACCTTAATATCCCGTCATGGAATCACTTCCAGCTTATTGCTAAAACTCCAACTCAGACACTTAATTCAAGATTCCAATCAATATTAATTTTGAATGCTCCAAGTGAAATAGGAAACTTCTCAATGGGAACTTATGATTCTCAAGCAATGTTCAATGGAGTGTTCAATAGAACAGCACATACATTCTCTGGAGATGTTACCTGGTCTGGAAATCCAAACATAATCAGAGCAGGACAAGGAACTTATGTTGAAACTACAGAACACGCAGGAACATTGTTAGTGAACTTTAGAGATCCTAACAATGCGATGGATCCTGGTATGGACTGGACTGGAATATATAATGAGACTGACTGGACAATAAATAGTGTTGTGAACCCTTCGGTTTCATTATCTGGAAGAGTCTTTGTACCTCTTGATTAAATTTTGGTTTTGAATAAACATTATAGAGAACGGACTTAATTTTGGGAGATTACCATTACAAGATATATTTTACTATGCCGAAGTGTTTGAAAATTTTAAAAATTTAAAACCACAATATTTAAAAACCCTGAGTTTTATAAAACATTGAAATTACAAACGAACAAAGGAATTATTACAATTATCCTTTGTTGTATGGAAATTAAATGGAAAAATTTAACGAAAAAAATCAAGAAGAAACTTACGAAGATTTTGGTGCAGAGCCTTCTAGCAGAACTATTGTTGTTCCCGGTGAGACTGTCGCAACTGGTGAGGATTTCTTAGCTGGTGAAGGAGCTAGGCGCGAGGGAAATGACATCCTTGCATCTCGTTACGGGCTTGCTGAGAAAATTGGGCGAGTTGTTAAGATAATCCCATTCTCTGGGGCATTCATTCCCCGCAGGAATAACGTCGTTATCGGAAGAGTGTCTGATATTGTTCACTCTGGCTGGATAGTTGACATTGATTATGCTCAAAACGGGTTTTTGCCACTAATGGAAAGCCCTCGCTTTGTAAACAAAGGGGAAATGGATCAATTTTTAGCTATTGGAGACGTTGTAGCTGCTAAGATTTGGAGCGTAAGCCCTAAAGGTATTGATTTGGCTATGAAAGGAAAGGGTTTAGGAAAGCTAGAGGGCGGATTTATATTTAGAGTAAACCCTTCTCGCGTACCTAGAATTATAGGAAGAGAGGGAAGCATGATAAGTTTAATTAAGATAAACACGGGTTGCAATGTTACAATCGGACAAAATGGATGGGTTTGGGTAAAAGGAAATGACTTAGACTCTGAATTGAAGGCAAGAAAAGCTATTGAATTTATTGCTGAAAAAGTCTTGGTAACAGGATTGACAGAAAAAATGGAAAAATGGTTTGGGGAGAATAAATAAAATGGAAAACACGAATATTACTTCGACAGTTAGAAATTATGCATTAGCAACTTTAATGGGTGCTGGAATAGGCTTCGCAACAGCTGGAGCATGTAAGGAAGACTTAGACTATGTTACAGTAGGAGCAGCAGTTATAGGAGTGGGGGCTGCCATTTCAAGACATTTAATGGGAGTTAATATAAACGCAATTAGAACCCCCTATATTTCAAATTTAGAACAAAGGAGCAAAGAATAATGACATTCAAAAGACCTGACGGAAGAAAACTCGATGAAATAAGACCAATAACTGCAAAAATTGGCGTAGTTCCTAATGCTGATGGTAGCGCCATGTTTTCATTCGGAAAAACTGTTGCTATTGCTGCTGTTTACGGACCTCGCATGTTACATCCGCAACACATGCAAGACCCTAAGACTGCAATCTTGCGAGTTAACTATGACCTGCTTTCATTCTCTGTTAGCGATAGAAAGAAACCAGGACCATCAAGAAGATCACAAGAAATTTCTAAAGTTACTGAGTGGGCATTGAGTCCGGTACTTGATCTAAAAGATTTCCCTAACACTGTTGTTGATGTTCAGATTTACATTTTACAGGCTAACGCAAGCACTCGTGTTGCTGGAATTAACGCTGCTTCAATGGCTTTAGCACAAGCAGGGATACCTATGAAAGACTTGGTTTGTGCTGTTTCTGTGGGAAAGATGGACAAAGATCTTGTTGTGGATGTTAATGATGAAGAAGAGCATTTTGAAGATGGAGAAGGAGCAACAGACATAGCACTCACAAGAATGGCTAACTCTGACAAATTTACTTTGTTACAATTAGATGGAAAGATTCAGCCAGAAATTATGCCAAAAGCACTTGCTCTAGCGGACAAGGCTTTTGCTAAGGTTTATGAAGTTCAGAAAAAAGCACTTAAAGAGGTGGAAGCAGAATGAGCAGCATGAGTTTATCCAGCTTAACATATAACACTTTACTAAAAATGCTATCTGCCGGAAAAAGGTTT
>CAYSGT010000126.1:0-2901 GCA_964430805.1 Candidatus Woesearchaeota archaeon | reverse complement strand
TTAAACATTATCAGAACAATTAATCCAAAAATGCCCACAAATCAGGCTATTTATAAACAAAGAACAGGCTACTGCGTAAGAAATCTATCATTTCAAAATTTCAAATCTAAAGATTCTGTTTTGATAGTAGAAGATGTAATTGGCACAGGATCCACATTAGAGTTAATTGTAGATACCTTAACTAAAATGAATGTAAAGGTTCAAGGAGTTATAACAATTTTAAGAAAGGGATTGGATAAACTAGATTCTAAATATAATTTCCCTATAATCTCTTTAATCGATAAATAAATTCCTTAACTTTCTTATCAATCTCTTCAACAGCTCTCAAACTCCCTATTGGATCATGCTCTGAAGCATCTTTAACAGCCCACACTTCGGTTTTATTCTTAGGAAAAACTCCTTCAAGAGCTACATTATCCGCAACAATTAGGATTTTATCAGCCCAAGAAATCAAGTAAGGACTCACGCGTTTAGAATGCTCATTCTTAACATACGCTTTCTTTTGAGAGAGAAGCAGTTTAGTAATTTCAGAAACATAGGGTCTAGCTTCATCAATTAAAATCCCGCAGCTATCCGCATTAATCTCAATCTTCTCATCTGCACAATGCTTCAGAAATAGAGCCTCTGCAACCTTGCTCCTAAATCGATTATATTTGCAAACAAATAATATTTTCATTTTAGATAACGCGCCCGATAGGATTTGAACCTACGACCCCTTGCTTAGAAGGCAAGCGCTCTATCCAGGCTGAGCTACGGGCGCATAGATTTTAGAATAAAAAATTACTTTTAAACCTATGCAGATACCTCCTTCGAATTAGGTTCCAATATCCTAGAATTAACTACCACTACATCTTTAATGTCTTGTACAAATTCATACCTAATCATAATCTTTGGAACATCTATAGGTGCACTACTGTCTACAACAACCATCAACCCATAAATCCTATTATTTTCAATCATAACCTCATAAACGCGACCAATCTTAATGCCTTCATCTGTATAAACGTCAAGCCCGCGAACATAGCTCAAAATGCCTATTTTATTCTTAAACGGCCCCTTAGCAAAAAACCAATAAGAACCAATCAAAAGAAAGATACTAATTACTAACAAAGCAACTGAAAACTTAATGCGTCTTAGAATAACCTCAGTTGCCACAACAAACGTCGTAATTCCATTATTCTCTCCGTTTAATTCTCCTTTCAAAATACTAAATTTCTGCTCTGCAAAAGCTCTCTGTAAATTCCCATACAAAACATCTACTCTTAAAATATAATCTCCATCGACCAAATTAAAGCCATTAAGAGCTTTATCGTAAGATAAAGATTTCTCAACTGCCTTTGTTTCTATCTGACTAAACACCTCAAAACCTGTAGAATTAATAATAGAATACTTTAAATGAGCATCAATTTTTTCTAAACCAATTTTTTCATCTAAATTAACATTAAATTCAATATTTCCAGATTCAGTAAACTTAAGCTCCTCTAACCTCAAAACTATATCAAACAAAGCTTCAGAGCATTGCATCTGTTCAACAGGTTTACTCTCATTTCCAGTGCATGTTCCTATATTCTTACATATTCTTGTCTGCCTGTCGTTAGAACAAACGCTCCAAGGAGTGCAATCCCAATTATAATTACATCTCTCAATTAGTCTAGTAGTTCCGCCTCCTCCTCCAGAGCTTCCGCCGCCAGAGCCACTGCTAGAAGTAGTTTGTTGAGTCAAGTCAAAAAAGTCTACCACACTTGCAATTGAACCACTAGAGTCATTAGCGTAAAAGATTACACCATATCTTCCAACAATCGAAGGCACAGGCAAATAATTCAATATTTGCCCATTCATCAAATTTAATATTTGAACTTGGGAGTCAGGAGAAGTTATCTGAACCCAAACAGATTGCGCATTCAAAGCAGTCACTGACAAACCAATAGTAGAACCAACAACAGCAGACTTAGGAGATATTGAATAGGAACTTATGCTAACTGTTCTCAAATATACACTTTCTTCAAAAAAACCAATATTTGCCCTAAAACTAGAACTTTCAGCATTTCTGGTCGTCCCACCAGTTTCTGAAAGAAAGGTAGAGTTATAATTATTAGAATCTCCCCTTCCAGTAGCAATTCCATTTCCAAACATCGAAAAAGAATAACTAGAAGAGGTTGCGTTTAAAGATGAAGAAGTTTGAATAAATAAAATCATGAAAAGTAGACTTGCAATTAAAATAGTTTTTTTCATGTTAATATCTCCTTAATTATGTTTCAATACTTCTACACCAGCTTCCAGCTTTGACGCTTACAGCGTTGCTTGTCTCGCTTTTTACATTTAATATGAAAGTTCCTGTGCTTGATGTAACAGCATAAACATACAGTCTATTTGGAGTAACCGTTGTTCCAGAACTTGAACTAGGCGAGCAAGTCAAAGTCGCAGCAGTTCCTTGACATATCGCTTGTGCAGTTGCAGAAGAATAATATTCCATAACTTGCCTTTGAGACGAAGTTCCAGTCAAAACAGAATCATAGTGAACCCCAGTACCTGTTGCAGCAGAATCCTGGAGCAATATGCATTCAATCATTATATCCCGTCCAGAAACTAATGGCAAAGTCAAAACATCGACATAATTTACATTATCGGTTGTAGACACATCTGAAGTAGTCATGTTAAAAGTTGTAAAGCTCACCCCACTCCCAGCGCCGGTTAAATCAGAACCACAATTAACAGTCCCATTAGCCAAAACACTTATTGCCTTATCAGTACCAGAACAAGAAGAAGTTGGAAAAGTAGAACCATTCAAACTTCCAAAATAAAACTGTGCAGATACATTTCCAGAAACACTTACATTATTTGAAACATCTAAATCCTTAAACCAACCCTTAAGCCATCTTTTAGCAGAAGAGCCTAAACTTT
>CAYSGT010000125.1:0-2976 GCA_964430805.1 Candidatus Woesearchaeota archaeon | reverse complement strand
GAGCTTATTGGGATGTTTGGAGTGGTGTTGAAGCTGTTTTAGATTACTCAAATAGGGGCGATCATCCAAAGGGAGGAGGAAATTGGTGGCATGGGGGAGAAGAGAATTTAGTTGATTTGTCTAGGCAGAGAGCTTCAGAATTAAATCCTAAATGGATTTTAGAAAGCGAACATGCAACTGAACTTTATATAGATGATTTAGAGTTTGTTCAGTGGAACTTTCCCGGATCTTCTGCGCCGTTATACGATATTCCTATATATGCTACACTTTTTCACGATTACGTAGGAATTTCATCTATTATTGAAACTTGGCCCAAGATTTCTACAATATATCCAAATCAAAACTTTAATAGATTTTTTCAGGCAATATATATGTCTTATGGGCTTTTTCCTGGAGTAAGCAATGGAAAAATAAATGAAGTGTTAACATTCCCTCTTTTAGAAGGAGATTACGAATTCTTTTCATTCGTAAAACAGTATGTTAGAAGTTATTCTTTTGCTAAAAAATATTTGTTATACGGTGAAAGAATGAGAGTTCCTGAATTTAGCACAGATAGTTATTCTGGCTTTTCTTCTCCAAGTATATTCTTTAATGGTTATTATCCGGGTGCTCCTAAAGTTATGCCCTCTATGTGGAAAGCTAACGACGGAACTCTTGGGTTACTTTTAGTTAATTGGTGGAATGAAACAGAACAAGTGAATTTTACCATAAACTTTAGTGATTATGGCTTAAGTTATGGCTCAAATTATTATTTAACTAAGATGGATGAAGTTAATCCTCAGCTTTTAGGTCAATATTCTAATGACTTTAATTATGGCTTAAATGTTCCTGCGGCAAGTCTTTATGTGATTAGTTTGTCTTCAAACCAGCTTTCAAACGGTAGTTCTACGAATACTGGTGGGGGAGGAGGCGGTGGAGGTTCTGGTGGCGGAGGTGGAGGAGGCGGACCTCCTGGAGTTTTGACTCAATGTTCTGATAGAATTGATAATGATGTAGATGGATTTATAGACTATCCTTATGATTCGGGATGTTTGAATAAGCAAGATAATACGGAAATTGATTCAAGTGTATTGAATAATACAAATAATTATCAAAATGAAACTAATTCTTCTATTAATAATGATATTGAAGAAGAGGCCTTTAAATTAAAGATATTTTTTGTATTGGCTCTTGGGGTTCTTATCCTTGGTATATTGGTTGTTGCTGTTTTGATTGTCAGATCTTATCGGCATCGTGCGAGATTTAGTCAATTGAATCAGCAATTGCAGACGTCTTATGATATAAGAAGTTAGTTTTCAGAGATATCTTTATTAATCCCTTTTATCTTGATTGTTTGAGGCATGATGAAGTTTACAATAAATATAAAGAAATTGCATTTTGTTATTCTATTATTTGTGATTATTATTGCGGGTTTTGTGATTGCTTATGGAGGTAGTCAACCTCAAGTGATGGGACATAGTGGTGGGGAAGTGGATGCAACAATAAATTATCCTGGATTGGGAACGCAAACTTATTCTTTAAACTATTTTATACAAAATATTTACGATAGGGAAGTTGTAGATGACGGTGCTTTAAGTTCTGTAAATGGTAGTGTAACTACGCTGGAAAATAAAGTTAATAATTGTCCTACTGGGATGACTAAAGTACATGATTTTTGCGTTGATAGTTCTCCTAGGAGCGCTACTACTTGGACCGGTGCAGTAACTAATTGTAATACTGCTGGTTTAAGATTATGTTCGACTATTGAATGGTCTACTGCTTGCCTTTCACTTGGGCCTAATGGTTGGGCTACTAGTAATGATGGAGATTGGGCAGGAAGTCTTGTGAACAATAATGCTGCAATGCGTCATGGAGTATCAAATTCATGCACAATTCATGGAATTGAAAATTATGGTACTATTAGAATTTATAGATGTTGCAAGAATATGATTTAGTTTATTTGTTTATCTAAATATTAATTTTTAATCTAAACCCAAACTTTCTAAGATGTCTTGCTTCTTGAATTCTTTTAGATCTTCATAGGTTTGTCCTGTGCCTAAGAAATATATTGGTTTCTTCGTTATGTAGGAAACCGAGAGGGCGGTTCCGCCTTTTTCATCGATATCTGCTTTACTTAGAATTATTCCGTCTATTCCTAGGGCTTCGTCGAAAGTTTTAATTTGTTCGAGCATGTCATTTCCTGTGGTAGACTCGCCTACGAAAATCTTCTTGTTTGGTTGAATTACTCTGATTAGTTTTTCCATTTGCTTGATTAAGTTTTCCTTTGTATACATTCTTCCAGCCGTGTCAATTAATAGGCATTTTATTTTGTGTTTTTCTGCATATACTTTTGCATCAAATGCTATGGATGTGGGGTCTGTATTATATTCGCCTTTTATTATTGGAACCTTGATTTTATTTGCGTGTATCTCCAATTGTTCTATTGCAGCTACTCTGAATGTGTCTGCTGCTGCCAATGCTACGGAGATATTATTCTTTTTTAGAAGATGAGCTATTTTTGAAATTGTTGTAGTTTTTCCTGTTCCATTTATTCCGAAGAAAAGTATTATGTAGGTACCCTCTTGATTTTTTATTTCTTCTATAATATTTGGAGAGTCTGTTAGAACGCTTTCTATTGCTGTTTTAATTGATTGGATTACTTTATTTTTGATATCTTTAGATTTTGATTCTTGTCCCACTAGTGAGTTTATCAGATTTTCTTTTATTTTATCTACTACTTCTAATGCGACGTTGTGCTCTAATAAAATTATTTCTAAATCTTGGAATATTTCTTCTACTTGTTCTTTTTGTATTTTAGATGTTGTGAATTTACTTAAAATATTTGAGAAGAAGCCTTTCTTTTCTTCTTTCTCTTCTTGTAATTCTTCTTCTTTTTCAGGTTCTTCTTGTTCATCTATTTCTTTTATTTCGGCTTCTATTTCGTTCTCTGCTACTTCTTTATCTAATTTTTCTACATATAAGCCTTCACTTGGACCT
>CAYSGT010000124.1:2362-2998 GCA_964430805.1 Candidatus Woesearchaeota archaeon | reverse complement strand
CATGCTTATTATTTAAGCCAAACGTAAATTATTTAAACTACATTTTGTCACTACTTTGAAGAAAAAACTTATAAAATGAGAGTTAGGGCTATAATCCCATACAATGATAGAATAGTTCTTGTAAAAAGAACTAGAATCGTTGATGGTAGAATAAAAGAGTATTTTGTATTTCCTGGGGGGGGAGTTGAGGGTTCTGAAACTTTAGAAGAATGTGTTAAGAGGGAAGTTCTTGAAGAGACTGGAATTGATGTTGACCCTTTTAAAGAGGTTTATAGATTGAGAGGCAAAAAGGAAGAAGTATTCTTTTTGTGCAAGTATGTTTCTGGAGAGCTTGGGTCTGGGAAAGGTCTAGAATTCAATTCTGCAGAATATAAAGAAAGAGGAACATATGAAATAGTTACAGTTCCTACAATAGGGATAAGCTCAATTGATCTGCTTCCTTTAGTGCAAGTGGCATTAGTTGAAGACTTAAAAAAATATGGATCTTTTGAAGGAATCCAGTTTAGGGAGTTATCATGAAAACTGTAATTTCTTTTAATGGTCCTGATAATAGTGGAAAAACTACCCAAGCTGAGTTGTTTAACCAACACAATCCAAATTTAGTTGAGGTTGTCGGTAAGATTTCTTGTTATGAGC
>CAYSGT010000124.1:0-2352 GCA_964430805.1 Candidatus Woesearchaeota archaeon | reverse complement strand
AGGAAAGTACCCCTGAAGAATTTTGTGATGTTATTTACAAATGTTTGGGCACGCGTAATGAAGACATTAAGTCTAGAAGAGTTCCCTTTGTTATAGTGGATAAAGGTGTATATAATTTTGATGCGCGGGTCATTGCAACATTACAACAAAAAGGACTTAGTTTTGAAGAGGCTGTTTCTTTGGTTACAAAATACAGAGAAAAACATTCTGCTGGTTCTATTGAACACTTGAGATTATTTTTCACTACAGGGAGTTCCTTAGATGAAAGAATTCAGTTGTTTAGAACGAGAAATGGGAAGGGGGAGTTCTCTGCTGAGCAAGAAAGGATTTATGGAGCATACCAGGAAACTCAGGACTCTGTATTGCAGATTCAATTCTCTAATGGCGTTTATTTACCAATAGATGGAACAAGAGACGTTGAAAGAGTTTGTGATGATGTAAGGGAGATAGTATTTTATCACGTTGGTGCTAAATTGCCAGTTGATTTAGATAAGGTGGTATTTGGTTTAAGTGGGTTAAGTGAATCTGGAAAAAGTTCTATTGGGCATCACCTTTCTAGACAACATAATATATGGAATATGAAAATTAAATACTTTTTAAGGAAGATAGCAGAAAGATATGGGATTGAAGATATTGCGGATTTAGATAATGATGACCAAGCTCTTGTTGCTATGTTAATGGTGGAGCAATTTTCAGAATTTTTTAAAGATCATTATTATCAAAGAGGCATTTCTATAGAGAGTCTCCATGGGCAAGAATTGACTAGGAGATTGAAATCTATCATGGGTAATCAGTTTAGGGTTATTTATGTTGAGGCTCCTCTTGACTTAAGAATAGAAAGGACTGTTTCTTCCGAGGGTGTTGATTTATGTACTGCTAGTGAAAGAGTTTTGGCTAAAGATGAAAGAAAGGAGGGTAGAGGGGTTGGCAGTATCAGGGATGAAGCACATGCTATAATTGGAAATAGTAGTTCTGTTTTTGACTTGCAGAGGAAAGTTGATATAGTTGCGATCCCAAGATGGAATTTTACTGGTAGTCTTAGGATGCCTTCTTCATTTGGGATATCCGACCATTATAAAGAAAGGTTAGCTAGATTTTATGAAGATCTTATCTCTGTTTTTGGAGAACAACTTTCTTTTCTTTTGTTTAGTGGGAGTTGTGGAAGGGAAGAGGTCTATGATGGGTGGAGCGATATAGATTCTGTTGTTGGATTGAGAAATAATGATGAAAGAGATAGAACTAAAGTTAATAGGTTAGTTTGTGACGGTCATTTAAAAGTTGGAACTACTGTATATTCTGATTGGGAAATTGAATCTGGATTTTTAGATGCTAAGACAACTTATGCATTTTATAATATGCAAAAAGGTCTTATTGTTCCCAGTGTTTGCTCTTCTGAATTAAGATTACCTGTTGTTACAAGGGAGGACGTTGTTAGAAAGGACTATGAATTATTGCCAAACAAACTACATGAGGTTAGACGTATGCTTTATGGGGGTCTAGATCAAGGCAAAGCATTTAAGAAACTTGTTCAGATTATGAGAGCTAGTTTATTTATAGATGGTATGGAGCCTGAGGGATATTTAGACATTGAGGAGAAATTTGCTTGGAATTACAGAGTTCCTAGGTTTGATTTTTTAAGTATTATTGAAGGAAGATCTGATCTAGAAGAATTTAGAAGATATGCCAATAAAGTAGTAGGCTGTTTGGGTTGTTCTTTATTAGAATGATAACTTAACTAATTTAACAATTTTAAGTTAGTTAATTATGTTAATATATAGATTAATTTTATATTTTTTAGAATTTCTTAATTTTAAAGAATTTAAGATGAATTTTTGTTACTTACTTCATAGTAACAAATAATCGAAATATTTATAAAGGAGTAAGTCTATTAGAAATTAGATAATTTGAGGTTAAAATGAGTCTAACATACAAAGCTTTAGGGGTAGCTGCAGTTGCTTTAGCAGCATTAACTTCTAGAGCTGATGCTGGAACTTTATCAGGAAAATTAACAGATATGTTTTCTGGAGCACCTTATAATGAGGCTACCATTACAGCAGTTAATGAGAGTACACAAGAGGCTTATGATGCTACATCTGGTCCTAATGCTACAGCAGTTCAACCAGAAAGCTGGGCTAGTATTAAGAGAAATTTTAACATAATTGTTCCTAGTGCTGGTAGCAGAAAAAGAGGACAGTTAGAAAATACTTTAAATGAAGGTTTTTATACTTTAGATTTACCTGATGGAAATTATACTGTAGCTTTTACAGATGGAAATCCAGGATCTGCTAAGCCTACTTCTGGAGATTTAGCTAACTTACAAATAGATTCTAATGATAGGTTTTATCCTAGAAC
>CAYSGT010000123.1:0-3025 GCA_964430805.1 Candidatus Woesearchaeota archaeon | reverse complement strand
CCCCGTAGATTGATTGTAATATTGGAGTTTCAACTTCAATAAAATTTCTATTCAAAAGAAACTCTCTTAAGGCTTTTATTGTTTCTGCTCTTTTTATAAAAATTTCTTTAATTTCAGGATTCATTATCAAATCTAAGTATCTTTTTCTGTATCTTTCTTCTTTATCTTGTAAGCCGTGCCATTTCTCTGGCAATGGGAGAATTGATTTTGTCAAAATTGCGACATCTTTTACTAAAACCGATAATTCTCCTCTTTCTGTACGCCAAATTGTTCCTTCAATGCCCACTATGTCCCCTGTATCAAAATACTTTTTGAAGAAAGACATTGTTTTTTCTGGAGTTTCACCTGATTGAAGCGCTATTTGAATTGTTCCTTTTTTATCTTGAACTACTCCAAAGGCAATTTTTCCAAAATCGCGAATGCTCATTAATCTTCCTGCGATAGTTACTTTTTTCTTTGACTTCGAACCATTTTTTAGAGATTTGTGTGCATCTTGTAAGTCTTTAGAATAATCTTTTACTTCAAATTTTTGAGGATATGGATCTATCCCATCGTTTCTAATAGACTGTAGCTTCTTCATACGTTCTTCTATGA
Source organism: Candidatus Woesearchaeota archaeon (assembly GCA_964430805.1). Lineage (GTDB taxonomy): Archaea > Nanobdellota > Nanobdellia > Pacearchaeales > GW2011-AR1 > SICU01. The sequence continues at coordinate 2,431 of CAYSGT010000123.1, read as the reverse complement.
TTATATCTTCTCTACCCATATCTTGTGATGTTAAACATGATTTATATGCGTTACGATTTGGGAAAGGCTTATAAATTGATTACATTGACGAAAGATTATGGAATATCCTGAAGATCTTAAAAAATATCTTAGGCTCGCGCGCCTATTGGAGCTTGGCTGCGGCTCTTACCTTCGAGGAACAAGACATGAAGATGAAGATGGGCATAGACCAAGACATATTGAAGATGAGATAGGGGTTTGGGGAGAGATAACTGGGGTAGACATAGTCCCTCTGGGAAAAGAACCTGTAGGCTGGAGATTTATTCAAGGAGACATATTAACTGAAGAGCTATGGCAAGCAGTTGGCACTGGATATGACTTCGTACGAGCAAATGCACTATTTTCATTCTTTGATTCAAGAAGAATTAGTCCCGGATTTACCCCTAGAGGAAAGAGAGTCTATACTCCTCTTGGAGAACAAACTGTAGAGAACCCTTTAAATGATCCAGATTATTTCTTTGGAGTTGATTTTGTACTAACCCGTGTTCATAGGATCCTTGAAAAAAATGGAGCTTTTCACATTGACCATTGCGAAGCATCCTTGGTAAAATGTATCCCTAATTATATTTATGGCTGTGGCAGAGTTAAAAATATTGAACATCTAACCTCATTGCCGTGGACAGTTCAGATACAGAAAGCAGAAGATTATATGCCTTAAGAAAGCTTTAAAGGAACTAATTGTATAGAGAGATTATGAGAGATAACGTGTTTTTGGTCAAATCTCTTGAAGAAGATTTAGCGACAAAGACATTAATTGGCAAAAAGAAAGTCACCTATCAGACCGTACTTGATATTGTTAAAAATAAAAGAATAAGGCCTAACACAAATAGCTTCGGAAGAAAGAAACGGCTGTCCTGCACTATTTTGTCCGACGAGTATAATAAAACTTACAGGCCACAGGGAGTAATATTTCAAACAAGCTCTAAACCAGATTATGTCATTCCGTTTGATTTGGTTCTAGCAAGCGCTACAAACAATATAGTTGTGCATTATTACCGAATCAAAAACAACCTTCACATCTATTACAACCATACTTTAATACCTAACTTTGAAAAATTTGTTTTTGGAGATTTTAATTCGATGATAAACATGTACCATTTCCCGAAGGACGCATGGAGAGCGGTAAATAAATTTAGAAAAATTAATGGGTTTGGAATTTTACCAAAACAAAAATTCAGACTGGCTGAATATAATGAGGCAGTTTTCCATAAAACTATAAAGATAAAGCCAATAGCTCTCTTTGGATATAAAAGCGAAACAAGGAAAGTTGCCAAAAAACTTGGTCTTCCGTGTTATGCTTCTGCAAGAGAGTTCTATAAAGAACTAAGGAAAAAGATGTTTCATAGAACACTTTTAATTATAGGAAGGTTCCAGCCGATACACAGGGGGCATTTAAGTCTCATAAAAAGATACCATAATGCTGGTTTTTTTATCAAGATTGGGGTTGGCTCGTCTCAAAAAAGCGGTGAAAGACACAATCCCTTAAAATTTAAAGAAAGAGAGGAAATGATAAAACAGGCATTAAAGGAAAACAAAATAAAAAAATACCAGATATATCCTGTGCCTGATATAGATGAAGATTCTAATTACGTAGCTCATGTACTGAAAAGAGTAGGAGATTTTGATACATTTGTAACCGGAAATAAAAGCATCCTTAAGCTTTTTGGAAGAGTTGAGAACTCTAACTGGAGTATAGAAAGCTTTGAAGAATCCTCTACAAGACCCGGAGGAAACATAACTTCTGGGATTATCAGAAAAAACTGGATGTCTGGTCCAAGTAGGAGGGGTTTGTCTAAGTCTTCTTATAAATATCTTAAGTCGATAGATTTTTCCAGTAGATTGAAATCTAGAAAAATTTAAATACTATTTATTTGAACTTCTGGGATGACAAAAGAGTTTGAAGAAGACGAACTTGAAGAAGACCCAGATGAAGAGGAAGAAGAGACAGAGGAAGAGTTTTAGTTATAGTTAAAGAAATAAATAACTAAATAAAATAGCCTATCTTTTCCTAAATAGTCAAGGCACAAAAGTTCAATTTTCAGTATCTTTGATCGTAATTGAAAATCACAAAACTCTGACGAGTTTGTTAACTGTTTTGTGATTAGAGGTTGTAATCGGAAAGATTCTAACTCCAATCTAAAGACTTAAAATCGTAAGATTTTAACGGATTAGAAACTATCAAGTTTCTAAGACTTCAATTCGTTTAGTGAGAATTGAATGTATTAGATAATTGAAATTATCTAAGATTGCCCGATTTCAACTAGTATTTATAAGCTTAGAGGCTTGCAATTTTTCTTAATAGGCCAAAAAGCCTACTCTTGCGTTTAAAGCGGTAATCTTTAGGGCTTAACCCATAATAAAATGCCATGTTTTATAAACTATTGATTCTATG
>CAYSGT010000122.1:1877-3041 GCA_964430805.1 Candidatus Woesearchaeota archaeon | reverse complement strand
ATCTCTTACTAAAGATCTTATCCGCTTTTTCGGAAATACTCCTCTAGACCACTATCTTTCTCTTACAGGTTTACCTCGCGAGATGGTAATAAGTGTCGCTCAGGGCATTAATGCGGATTTTGTTAAAGAGCACAATCGCATAAAGCCATGTAAGAATTTTAGGAATATTAAGGATTTAATGGTTAGAAAGGTTATTGTATCTAATAATGATACCTCTTTTATTGAAAAGTCTCTTAATTTTTTAGGAGCCGATTATTTTGAGGGAGTTTATGGTGCTGATTGCTTTTTACCCCATGATAAAGTTTGGATGATTGAAAAATTACGCAAAAAATATGGATTAGATGCTCAGGAGATTGTTTATGTTGGGGACAAAGATATTGATGTTGATGTTGCCCGTAATATTGGCTGCTTTAGCGCAATAATTACCGGCAAAGCTGCTTGGTCCCCTAGAGAATCAATAATAAAAAAGAAGCCGGACTACATACTACGAGACTTAAGCCAACTTGCTGGAGTCTTGAGAGAGATCAACATGGAAGAGCTTGCCGCCATCTAAGTAATAGCCATCATATCCCACTTTTGCTTTAAACAAACTTTTGACATGCGGAATTATATTTTTTAGACCCATTCTTTGGGCTGTTCTTATCATAAATGCTTTTAGGCAGTTTGGAGGAACTCGACCGCAATCTGGAAGAACATTTCGTGAGATGAATTGTTCTGTTTCTGCTCTGAGAATTACGGGCAGTTCAGCTTTTCTTATTAACCTAACACAGCTCTGCCTATTTAGTCCCTGCATCGGGATTTCATTATGTAATTTGTTGATAGTGTCGCTCATTTTGTGATAAAAATTATTTAGAAATCAGAAGGACACTAATTAAATTTAGTGACCTTACTAATAATAGCCTTAATGGATATGCTCTCTTTATTGCTTGAATAGTTATTCATATTCTATTATATGATTGGGGGTTTATAATCTTTTGTATATTTTTCTACCATATATTAAAGAGAACTTTAGAAGATAATCTCGTCGACAAATTGATTTATATATTCCATATCTCCGAATCTATAATAAATTAGTTTTATATATAATATGTGTCTTGCTCAAGTATGGATAAAAATGTCGAATTGAAAAATCGTGAACAATTTTTACGTACTGCTGGATTTTCT
>CAYSGT010000122.1:0-1867 GCA_964430805.1 Candidatus Woesearchaeota archaeon | reverse complement strand
GAATTGAAAAATGGTGGATGGCAAGCTAATGTAGAATATTTTAAAGATTATGTAATTAAAACCCCTAAAACTGAAGCGGAAATAAGAGAAAAAATAAAGAAACACTATGGAAGTTTATTAGAACTAGAAAGGAAGATAAATAAGTTGCAAGAGGATTGGAAAAATTCAATCGAGATTGTAAAGTCTGGAAAAATCCCGTTGAAGTTGCTAGCTTTTCCTGAGTTTATTGAAAAAGGAAAAATAAAGCAAAAAAGGGTCAAAATGCTTTCCGAAGAATTTAACGAATTAATGTTAAATAATAAGCTTACTGGTGCGAAAAAGATTGTTGACAAGGTTATTGATTTTATTCTTCTTCTTTGGACATATGGGTTACATGAGAGGACTTTTAAGTTTTATACTGAAATGGGGCTTTTAAAAAATAGAATCGTCTTGGTAGATATTGGAGAATTAACTGATAAAAAAGAAGTTGTTAGGGAGCAGTTGCTTAAAGGAGATAAAAAACTAGAGAAACTTAGACATTTGCACAATGACAAAGTATTAGACTATTATCAAGAGCAAATTAAAAATAGACTAACTGTTAAAACTCTAGACAAAATCTGGGCATCCAAAATTAAATAATTACATTCTTTCCAACTTTGAAATTCTTTCATCTATCTGAGGGTGAGTTGAGAATAGATTTGTAAATTTCTTTTTAAATGGGTCACTGATGAATAGAGGTGCTACCGCTTTTGGAAAACGATGTTTGTCTTCCTGAGTTAAGGATTCATGTTTTATTTTTCTTAATGCTGATGCTAAACCTGTCGGATATCTGGTTAACTTAACGCCTGTTGCGTCTGCTGCGAATTCTCTCTTTCTTGAAATTGCCAGCGAGACGAGGTTGGATAATAATGGTGCCAAAATTGCTAAAGCGATTCCTGCTATAATTAGAACTGCGTTGCCTTTGCTACGACTGTCATTATTTCCTCCAGAGAACCATAGGCTTCTTAGAAATAATTCTGCGATTATTGAAATCATTCCTATTACTATTGCTGTGAATGTCATGAATCTTATGTCATAGTTTGCTATGTGAGACATTTCGTGGCCTATGATTCCTTCTAATTCTTGCTTGTTTAACTTTGCTATTGCTCCGTCGGTAACGCAGATTATTGCATGTTTTGGGTCTCTCCCTGATGCGAACGCGTTAATTTGCTGTGAATTCATAACATATAGTTTAGGAACTGGAAGTCCTGAGGCTAGGGCCATGTTTTCTGCTGCCGAAATAAAGTTTCTATGTTCTATTTTTGAAGCAGGTTTAGCATTAACTGAAGCCAGCGCGATTTTATCCGCATTGTAATAACTTATCAATGTATAGCTTAATGAGATAATTATTGAAAATATCATTATTATGAAGAAGAATGATGGATCAAAGAACATTGCAACTACATAACCTATTCCTATCAGGATTAAAATCATAATTAGCATTAATGCAATGGATTTTAATTTATTCTTTTGAATTTCTTCGTGAAAAGATAGTCTTTCTGGCATTTTTATTTAAAAACTTGGAATTATATAAAGGCTTTGAATAGTCTAGTTATTCTATGCCTGTTAAGGCATCGTCGATTTCTTCAAAGACTTTGTCGTCTGTGTCGATTACACGGCCATTTTCTGATAATGTGTCTGTGTTTGGTTGATTTTCATTATTTGATTGGTCTACTGCTGTTGGTGATGAGAAGAACCAGACTAGACCCCCGACTAAGACTATTGCGACTATAATCCACATTAATATTTTCATCATGCTACGCCCGCCATTACTTCTCTAAACTCTTTTTTGAATTCCTGTATTTTTGGAACTATATCTGAACGCTTTGCTCCAGATAAAATTAATTTT
>CAYSGT010000121.1:0-3048 GCA_964430805.1 Candidatus Woesearchaeota archaeon | reverse complement strand
AGCTTGATTATCTATTTGGTAGACATCAGACTCAAAAATTGAATCAAAATTTATTCCATAACTATTACCATTAATAAAATTTAATTTTAAATGCTCTCGTTCTGCCAAAGATCCATCTTTTTTGACTAACTCCAATATCGTATCAATAGATTCAATATCCTCTGTCTCTCCTAAACTCTCTGCATGCATGACTGAAATATCATAGTCCTCAACATTTAATTTAACAGGTTTTTCTACAGCATCAGGAAAATTAACAGGGTCTTCTATAAAACGACGCACCATCGCCTCATAATCTTTACCAGCGTCCACAGACAAAAGATTATTTAATTTATCTTGATTTTGTGCTAAAATGGAGTCGTCGGCCTCAACTTTATTTATCTCTTCAATTAAAGAATCTTTTAATTCTTCTAAAGCAATCTCATCTACATCTCCCTCTTCAGAAGGAGACAGAAGCAATGATTCTTTCAAAGAATTATTTTGACTAACAAACGAAAGAACACCAACAAAAAGAATCAACGCAATAATAGCAACAACAACACTCTTTTTATTTTCCATTTTAGTAACAAACCCCATCACTACAGAAAGCATTTTGATTATTCATTTCAGCCCTACAGCTCTTTAATGCCACAACTCCGTAATTTAGAGGCGCTCCAGGAACATTACTTGAGCAAATAACATCACTAGCAAACCAACGCCCATTAGATTGGATACATGAATCAGGCAAATATGTAAATGCATTTGATCCGGATATAGGAGGATTTGGTGCAACAACTCCACCAATATGTTGATAAGGTGATCTAAAATTAGTTCCAAAATTTTGAGGAGTATAAGGAGCAGGGTCTAAATCTAAACAATAACTGGTCGGAACAACTGTATACCAGCTTAAAGGATTAACAATTTCTAATTGTCCAGTAATGGTCGTTTGCAATGCTGGAGCAGAAAAAGGAGTAACAGTTATATTCATAGGATAAATCCCTGGAGGAACCCAATACATTGATGGAAGAATCAAGTCTTGAGGAACAATCCCTAAAGGCAAAGAAACTTGCCTGCTAGTACTGTAAGTATTCCCCGATGCCCTAACCTCCGTAGTTATCAAAACATCATCTATATTCACACATGAATTACTCCTTCTAATTTGTAAGGCTCCTGACTCTTGAAAATTAATGGAAAAAAGACTCTGTTGCAAAACTTGTAAAGGTCCTCCACCTTGAACCTGCGTTAATGATACTTGTGGAGGTCCATTAGGACATGGTGCAGAACTAGCATCAAATGTAATTGTTGCCTGCTTTCCAGAAACCACATTAGTTAAGCTTTGAAATGTAATTGTGCCAAGAGGTGTTGTAACACTTTGCGCTTGATGAAGTGGGAAATCCATCATCCCATTACATGTCGAATAAGCAGAACTTACAGGATAAATAACATCTCCTTGATCTCCATTAGAAGGAGGCTGATAAAATATATTCCCTAGTCCACCTCCTTGTTCAATATCTACTGCTCTCAAAATAATACTATCAAAGAAGTTTTGACAACCTTGACCTTGATATGATTCTTGATATTGTGGTCCCAAAGGCGTCGCAATGAGTTCAAGAGCTAAATTTGCACCATTAGGGTTTTGTATAAGTAGTTCTTGAGAGCAACCAGAAGGAGCAGGGTAATTAGTGCTACAAAGAGTATAAGTCCCGCTTGAAGATATAGACTGGACACTCGAAGGGTTACGGAAACCTAAATCATGCACTGCTCTGTGATGGCTAAAGGGTAATTTCCCCGTACCCATGACATCAAGTTCATCGCCATATTCATAGGGATTACAATTAACAATTGGACCATTTGAAGGACATGGATAATTAATGGATCCAAATCCCCTTGCATGAGGAAGAAATCCCCAAAAATAATTCCAATTAATATTCGGATTAAATGCTTTTAAAAGATGTCCCACTTCATGCTCAATTACACGATTAATAGTTGTAGAGTAACTTGGATATTGATTTAACAAAGATATCTCAGCAAAAACAACCGGAACAGCACCAATAAGATACCCCTCATTAGTATTATAGTGTCCAACCGTAATATGCTGATTAAAAGTACCGTGATAATTAACACCTAGGTGTGCAAACCCCCCACTACCATATGGAATAAGAATCATAGCCATATCATACTGCGCATAATTTATTGTTGGATCAGCTGCATTAATAAAATTAACAAGATTCACATTATACATATTGCTATAACTAAGATCCCAATTGTTTGGCACATTAACAGGATAAACAGTAAAAGTATAAGTAGCAGTATTTTCAGAATTGTCTAGGAAATATTGAGTTACATTAGGAAATAGTCCATTAATAAGACTCAAGGCATTAGCAGGTAAAGGAAAATTATTATTGTAAGGAACAATTACCGCAAAGTTTCTATTTACTTGATTATATGGAACAGGCGGAGAATGAACCTGATATCCAGTCAATGGAGACCTCAGAACTTCAGATTCCTCCAAATTAGATTGCTGCACTTCAGATTCTTGTCCTGATTCAATTGAAGCAGGACTATCAATAATAGCATAAGCTTGATTATCTATTTGGTAGACATCAGACTCAAAAATTGAACCAATATTTATTTCATAACCATTTTTATTGATAAAATGCAATCTCAAATATTGGCGTTCTTCCAAAGGTTGATTTTGATTAGATAGTTCAAATATTGGATCAACAGATTCAATATCGCCCTCCTCAGTTATACGCTCTCCATGTGTAATTGAAAGATCATAGTCCTCAATATTTAGTTTAACAGGTTTTTCTACAGCATCAGGAAAATTAACAGGGTCTTCTCTAAAACGACGCACCATCGCTTCATAATCTTTACTTGCCTCTACAGACAAAAGATTATTTAATTTTTCTTGATTTTGTACTATGAGGGAGTTATCTGTTTCTAATTTATTTATCGCGTCAATCAGATTTGTTTGTGATGTATCTAAAATAAATTCTTCAGTATTTTCAGTTATCTCTCCCTCTTCAGAAGGAGACAGAAGCAATGATTCTTTCAAAGAATTATTTTGAC
>CAYSGT010000120.1:0-3110 GCA_964430805.1 Candidatus Woesearchaeota archaeon | reverse complement strand
ATATGAACATTGTTTCTCCTCAAAAGACCATGCATGATGTTTTGAATGGGGAGCCAATATCTTCTGCAGTGCACTTGCAATATGGTGTTGATGTTATCCCCGGAAACTTTTTGAATAACAAAGAAATTAATCCAATGTTGCTTAAGGATAGGATTGGGCACATAAAGAAAGACTATGATTTTGTCATACTTGACTCTTCTCCCTCATTAAATGAGGAGATGCTTGCTACTATTATTGCTTCTGACCATTTATTCGCTGTTTCTACGCCTGATTATCCTACATTGAGTTGCACAATACGCGCTGCCCAACTTGCTAAACAACGTCACCGACCTATTGCAGGGATTATTGTTAATCAATCGCATGGTCATTATGATGTCGATATTGAAGAGATACAAGAATCTACTGGAATTCCTGTTGTTGCCAAGGTCAAATATGATGATATTCAACATATGGCTTTGGCTGAACGTGTGCCTGCTCCTTTATTTGCAGGCAGAACTCCTTTGACAAACGAGATTGATAAATTCTGCCGTTCTATTTTGGGTTTACCTGAAAAACAAAGCTGGTTTGGTTCTCTTTTCTCTAAAGATGCTAAGCTTGAGAGAGTCAACAGGGCTGTAATGTCTAAGGATTTTTATAAAGGCGTTTTTAAGTAAGGTTGAGATAGATATTTAAATTCTGTTTCTCTTTACATTTTATGAAAAATTATCATTTGTTCTTTGCTTTATTTTTAGTTTTTATCTTTTTTATTTTTGGAATTATTTATCTTTCCAACATTTCTTCTTCTGCTGCTGGTACACAGTGCAATCCTGAAAGGCTAAACCAGATTTATGACGTAAATGTTTATGACCGAGGGTGGCCATTACACGTTAGTGTTGCTCCAGGCAATAATGTCACTACATATACTCAATATTATCCTATTAACGATTCAAAGACCGACGCATTTACCATTCCTTTAGATTATGCCTATCAAAAAGTTAAAATAATCAATACTAGCATTTTAGCATATTGTAGTCCAGTTAATATCTCAACGTCTTGTTATTATTCTATAAATGGCGTTCAATGTGGAACTTTTGGTAGTGGGAACATTACAGGCATTGGGGGTGAACAAATTTATTCAGTTTCTTGCTTATCATCTATTAAGCCAGGAATCAATTTTATTGTAATAAATTCACAACATAATTTAACTAATCCAAATTATTTTCTTCGTGAAAATGGTTCTATCTCTAAAGTTTTTGTGGAAATGGAACTTGTTCCTGCTAATTGTTGATTTTAAAATACATTAAGTATAAAAGTTAGGGCTGGCTAAATTTTTGATGAATCAAGAAGAGGTTATTGAAAAGACCAAAGAGTTTGTTAAATCTAAACTAGAAGGTGAAGGCTCTGGTCATGACTATTGGCATATACATAAGGTATGGGCTAATGCTGTAAATATAGCAAAAGAGGAAAAGGCTGATTTATTTGTTGTAGAACTTGGGGCTTTACTACATGATATTGCTGACTGGAAATTTCATGCGTTAGATGTTGGTCCTAGGATTGCTCGAGAACATTTGAAATCGCTTGGGGTTTCTAATGAAATCATAGAACACGTCTGTGACATTATAGATGCTGTTTCTTTTAAGGGTGCTGGAAATGAGAAACCTATGAAGACTATTGAGGGGAAGATTGTTCGTGACGCGGATAGGCTAGAAGCTCTTGGTGCTATTGGGATTGCAAGATGTTTTGCTTATGGCGGATACAAAGGAAACCCGATTTATGTTCCAAACTTGAAGGTTAGAAATAACTTAAAATTTGAAGAATATAAGAAAGAAAGCTCCCAGATTAATCATTTTTATGAGAAACTTCTTCTGCTTAAAGATTTGATGCTTACTGAAACTGGTAAAAAGCTTGCTTTGGGCAGGCATGAATTTATTGAAAATTATTTAAAGCAGTTTTTCATGGAATGGGAAGGGAAAGCATAATGGCTAAACAAGACAAGAATTGTATATTTTGTAAAATTGCTAAAGGGGAAGTTAAGCAAGAGAAAATTATGGAAAGCGATTCGTTCTTTGCTACTCGCGACATTCATCCTCATGCTCCAGGTCACACGCTTGTGATTCCTAAACAACATTTTGTTACCTTGCTTGATATTCCAAATAAACTTGGAAATGAAATGATTGAGTTTACAAAGAAAGCTGCTTCTGATTTGTTAGACAAAAAATTAGGGGACGGATTTAATGTGATTATGAATAATTTGGCTGTTGCAGGTCAAGCTGTAATGCATGCACATATTCACGTGATTCCTAGAAAAGAAGGCGATGGACTGAGGTTTTTGACTAGAGTGTGATTTACGAAATTAATATAAACTCTTCTTTTAGACTTTTTTTATGCAAGCTCAATTGTGGCATCCAAAATATGAAGCTAGATACCAAGGTTATTTAAACGGTAGGATGGCGCTGGAGAGGATTAAACTCTCGACCCCGGCCTCATGAGAGCCGTGCTCTATCACTGAGCTACAGCGCCAAAAGTAGATGCTCGGGAGCTTTTTTAAAGTTGTTTACTTATTGGTTTATATGGCTAGCTTAGAAGAAATAGTCCTTGCATTAGGACAAGTTGGACTTTGGATACAAGCTGTAGGAATTTTAGTAATAATTTGGATTATAGTTCAGGTAATTACTATGTATTTTAACCGCAGGAGGAGACTATTACTTGAAGAGATTAATAAGAGGCTTAAGCGGGTTGAAAGTAAAATCAACAAAATTTCTAAATAATTAAAAATTAGGAAAATGACGTATCTGTTGAAACATCTGTTTTACTAACGAGCTTATTAGCTTCTCTTTCTTTTGTAACTCTTTCAGCTCTTCTTAGACGCGCTATATAGCCAGCTATTTTGTTTCTTACTTTCTTGCTTGGCATCGTGTTACTGCCCAGCATTTTCTTATTTCCATTAAACTCTTCACCGAAAACAAGATCCTTAGTAAGAAGCTCCTTGCTAGCTCTCTTTACCATTAATTGTTTTATTCTACCCATATCAATGGTTTTTGTTTAGGGGGTTTAAAAGGCTTTTGGGAAGGCTACTTCAGTGTAGTATCCCGAAATTATTGCACCCCTATCTTGAGCGTTATTTCTATGTA
>CAYSGT010000119.1:0-3128 GCA_964430805.1 Candidatus Woesearchaeota archaeon | reverse complement strand
TGCACTAATAGGAGTTTGGCAAATATCAGGTATATAGAAGTTTGGAGGGAAACCTATTATATTTACTGTAGCTCCGTTTGGAGGATAAGCAGTGAAATTAGCACCAAGATTTTGTAATGTAAACGGAATAGGATCATTATCAGTACAATTAATGACAGGGTATGGTCCAGAGATTTGAGGAACATAATTCAATAAAACCCCATTTCCTGTGAAAGAGGCACTCTGACTCTTATTTGAAATCTTTGATACGTTTAAAATATAACTAAAATTTCCTTGTAAACCATGTAACTTAATTGGAAGAGGGAACTCAAAGAGGTCAACTTCTTGCTGAGGGCTTATCTTGATAATTGATTTATTTTTAAGTATATTTCCCGATATATTTACTTCCATTGTTAGATCGAATCCTTTTCCTATTTTGGCGCAAAGATCATTGTTTTTTATTTTTATCTTAGGAGTAAAAGAAAGTGGATTGAATGCAAATAAATTAGAGTAATATATTGGAGGTTCTAAAACACTTAGAGTAGGATTATTTGAGTAACATGGAGAAGCAGTATAATTAATTGCTATTTGAGCTATTTTTCTTCCGTTAAATGTAGATATATTTAATATAGAAATAGCACCCAATCCAAGGTTCATACTTTCTCCAACAGGTATTCCATAATTAAATACAGATTGATTAGAGCATGTTTGATATGAGTAATTATAAGGTATAATAACGCTGCCTCCTACTGTTCCTGATTGCAATTGGAAAAATGTATCATTTAATCCTCCACCCTCTTCTAAATCCGTAGCTCTAACTATTACTCTATCAAAATAACTAGCAGGACAACCATAAGCCGCCTGGGTTGGTTCAGTTCTTAATTCTAAAGCGAGATTATTACCATTAGGATTTTGTATAAGTAATTCTTGAGGGCAATTTGCAGAAGGATAATAAATGTCACATAATTGATAAGTTCCAGAAGAAGTAACAGATCTTACTTTTGAAATATCGCTTAATCCCATATAATAAGCTCTTGAGTGTTCATGAAAATGACCTCCACCTATACCCATTATATCTAAATAATCTCCATATTCTTCTGGTGTGCAGATAGTTAGTTGCCCTGAAGGAGAACATAAAATGGGATTTGTTAAACCATGAGCATGAGGGGTTAATCCGAATGCAGTTGAAAATTGAGGATTGAATAAAGCAATATAGTGACCTATTTCATGTGCAAATGGTCGAAGATAATAGCCAGAAGTATACAGGTAGGAAGATAGATTATAATCTACATTTAGTAATGTGAAACCATCTATGATTAATCCCTCATTTGTGTTAATGTAGTTAACACCGCCACTTCCATAGCTATAAGTGGCAACACCGCCACCAGCCATTAAAGGATCGTTATTAGGTATAAGAATAAAGTCGGTCTGAGAAAAGTTGACATATGGATCTATCCAAGCCACAAGTTCATGAATAAAGATATTACCATCAAAAGAACTGTTAAATATTGGATAAATTAAAAAATTAAAATTAGTTGCATTTTCGCTATTTCCTAAATAATACTCTTTTACATCTTGAAGAATAGGATTAAGATATTGCTGATAATTAGAAGATAGGTTTATTGTAAGATTATTATATGGAATAACTACTGCTACACTAATATTTCTTTTATTGAATGGTGTAGAAGGATTATAGATAGGATAGCCTGTAATTGATTCATCAATTGAACCATCTAGAGAATCATCTCCACTATCTTTACCTTTAAGATAGATTTTATTATTAGCCATTAATGCTTCTTCATTAAAGTCTATTTCTCTATTTGCAGGTAATATGATCTCGTATTTATTCTTTGCACTATCAACTGCGTAATAAGTATACTTAGATACTAACTTTTTGTTTTCAAGAGTATCTGTATGTTCAAGTTGAATCGAGTAATCTTTTAATTTAACCAAGGTCTGAATACTTTTTTGAGCAAGTGTGTCTGTTAAAACTGCTCTATCTTTTTCAGTTAATTCTTTACTTAGTAAAACATTCTTATCAATTGGTGCAATTGTCTCTTTAGCGATTGTATTTTTTTGAATTGATTTTGGACTGAGAGAAGTATTATTTGTAGAGAATCCAATAATTCCAATAACTAATAGAATTATCACTAAAAAATAGATTTTATGTATACCTCTCATCTCTAGATCAAATAGTAATTTTATATAAATGTAGTGGGAGACCCCCGGGAGCCAAAGAGAGAGAAGAGAGAGTGAGAGAGAAAGAGAGAGAATACGGAGCAGGTTTTTTCGGCTTAAAGGGAGAGATATGACGTCGAAGAATACTAAATCCACCCGGAAAAATCAGATGGACGAATCTAGCCATTTTTCTATGACTTTTTCCACCCCGCTTCTAGGGGGGGTGAAACCCCATTCTCTATATTGAGGAAGCAACTCTTTGTTGGAAACAACAAACATCCATCTGCCAGGATAATTTCTTTTCAAGAAATCTACCTTTGCTCTCATTTGGTTTCTCTTTCTTAGCAAGCTTCCTTTTTCAATTTCAATTGCCCACCATTCATCATTGTGAAAAAAGGTTATATCTGGATATCTAGTTTCATGTTTTGCACATCTTATTCCTTTGGATGTTAGAAGTCTTTCTACTGACCAGACTAGGAACGTATGAGTTTTAGAATGGTTCATAATCTTTCTAACTAATACTGGAATGTTTCCTTTTTCCATGACATCATATTCATTTGCATCTTCCCAACCCTCTTCATGCAAAGCTTCTATTTGTTCCTCATCTAATTCTTCTCTTAGAAACACATCGGTCCTATCAGCATCTAATCCATTTAAGATTTCAAAGTTCTTATTTTCTAATTCTAACTTTCTTTTTTCTTTTAGTTTTTCAAGTTCATTGATATTTTCTTTGAGTTGTTTTCTTTTTTCTTCAAATTGGTGTAAAGATTCATTTCTTGTAACTTCCATTAGGCATCTTTGAGCTATTGCCTTTGTTTCTAACAAAGCACTCTTAAATTTGTTTAATTTCTTTATTTCTGGAATTAATCTTAGTTTTGATGCTACTTCATCAAGAGTTTGTTGTAGCCTTTCCTTGCCCAGATTTTCTAGTTTAGTCTCAAGGAGTTTTTCTGTTTGATTTATTTTGTCTT
>CAYSGT010000118.1:1572-3145 GCA_964430805.1 Candidatus Woesearchaeota archaeon | reverse complement strand
TTCCGTACTAGAAAGGGTAAAAGAAATTGGGATAATGAAAGCGATTGGTGCAAAAAATTCGGACATATTTTATCAATTCTTTATTGAAGCAGGACTTTTAGGAATGGTTGGAGGAATTGCCGGAATAATTATGGGAGTGGCCATAGGCTATTTAGGAACATTTTCAATAAATACTTTTTTAGGAGCATCTAGTACTCCTGAAATTAATTGGATTTTAATTTTAGGGACTTTTATTGGAAGTTTCTGTGTGGGTGCGATAGCTGGAATAGTCCCTGCTCTTCGTGCTGCAAATCAAAGACCTGTGGAGGCTTTAAGAGGTTAAAAATGATAAACAAAGAATTGGTTAATTATTCCCTAAAGCACATTATTCATCGTAAAACTAGGAGTCTGTTCACTATTTTTTCAATTCTTATTGGTATTACCACTATATTTGTGTTTGTAAGTTTTGGTACAGGATTGCTTGATTATGTGAATGAGCTTAAAACTAGTTCTGGAGCAGATAAAATAATAATTACTCCCAAGGGTGTTGGAGCTCCTGGATTAGATACTACTTTTGCACTTACTGAAAAGGATCTTGAGGCTGTGAGAAAAACCCCTGGAGTTTACGAAGCAAGTGCTCTATATTATCATGCTGCTGAAATAACTAAAGGGAGAAATAAAAAATTTGTATTTTTAATAGGATCTGATCCTGAAATTTCATTAATAAAGGAAATATCAAATATAGAAATAATTGAGGGCCGTGACTTGCGAAAGGGAGATAAAAATCGAGTTGTTCTTGGATATAATTATTTGTTACCTGAAAAAATTTTCCCTGATGCTCTGAGTTTAAATGCTAATTTAGAAGTGCAAGGTGAAAAGTTAAAAGTCATAGGTTTTCTTGGAGAAGTAGGAAATCCACAAGATGACTCAAACATTTATATTACTGATGAATACTTTGAGGAAATTTATCCAAATAGTTCAAAAAAATACAGCCAAATTATTGCGCGTGTAGACCCTGAAAATATACCTCGAGTTATAGAGAATGTCGAATCAAAATTACGCAAATCAAGAGATATAAAGGAAGGAAAAGAGGATTTTTTTGTAGCATCTTTTGAAGAATTATTGGCGCAGTTTACCAATGCCCTTAATTATATTGTTTATTTTGTAGTGTTTATCGCATTTATTTCTGTAATAGTTTCTGCAGTAAATACAGCTAATACCACTATTACATCAGTACTAGAAAGAGTAAAAGAAATTGGGATAATGAAAGCGATTGGTGCAAAAAATAGCGAAGTATTTGTGATTTTTGTTTTTGAATCTGGATTTCTTGGATTTGTTGCAGGAATATTTGGAGTTCTCCTTGGATTTATCTTTACAACTATTGCAGGTGCTTTTCTTGATAGCTCGGGATGGGGCTTTCTTAGCCCTCATTATTCATGGCAATTGTTTTTGGGAGGCATCCTATTTGCAACTTTGACTGGAGCGATATCTGGAATCATTCCTTCATGGAAAGCTTCAAAAATAAGACCTGTGAAAGCATTGCGTTATGAATAATTAATTATTTTCGAGATGTCTGCGATGGCGTGCTTTGATT
>CAYSGT010000118.1:0-1562 GCA_964430805.1 Candidatus Woesearchaeota archaeon | reverse complement strand
ATAAAAAGATAAACTATTATCCCTGCAACTAGCAACCATAAAAATATAGAAGTTAGAGATATTGAGGATGTTTCACGAGTGCCTTCAAAGGCAACTTCACTGAAAAGAACTTCTTTTGTTAATATTCTACGCACCCCTATTTGATCGTTGTATTCTAAGTTTATTTTTATTGGACCTGAGTTGAGAATTGCGTCAAACATTATAGTGGTGTCTTCATTTGAATCTAATTCTCCTAAAATCTTTACATGTCCTCCTTCGGTTAATGCATTATCTTGCTCGGGTACTTCTACTGTTATTGCTTGTGCATTTTTTTCCCCTATATTGACTATCCCAAGAACTAATTTGTTTGTTGAAAAAGAATAGCTATCTAATGTAATTATAAAATCCGTACGAACTTCTTCTATAGTTAGGTTAAATTCAGTTATTTTAGATAAATTAGAGCTGCTTATAATTCCAGTTCTTATTTTGGCGGGTTGGTCCCCGTCTAAAGCATTTTCATCAACACGTAATTTGTAAGGGATCATCCAGAATGAATTAAAATCTCTTACATATGTTCCTCCTTGAATAGTTTGTAGTTTAGTATAGCCTGGATCTAAAGAAAAAGGATATTCGTCAAGAAACTCGATGATTACTGTGCTACATTCAGGATTTTCAACACCTTTTAATTGAATTAAAACTTTAACTGTTTCTCCAGGAACCGCTGGATTAGGATCTTGATTAATAAGCGAGGGGTTAATATTACAAAGTCCTGAGGAAAATTGAATCAGGAAGATAAACAAAAAAGCTATAATAATCAATTTAAAGCTCTTCATATTTTTTTTAGAGTATTAAAACCTTATAAATGTTAACAAAAATCAAAAAACTTTATAAAGAGTTAAACCTTGAATTCAAAAAAGAGAACATGGGAAACAAATGTGTATACTGTAATGTGGAAATAACTGATGAGCGGGCTGTTGATATTTGTAGCCCTTGTGGTCATGGCATTTGGGGTTCTAAGATGTTTCAGGCGATAGTTAGTAATATGGGTGATGCCAGAGATAAGGGGGATCTTTATCAAGGAAGCGTTACGTCTGTAAAATCGAATTTTTAGAATTACGTATCTACTTAGGCATCTGAAGTAGATTCAGCAATCCTTGATAAGGATTGCTCATTTGTATCTTCATTGTCTGTAAAACAGACAATAATTGGGCAGTTACTTCAGCTCCATCTTTACTTCTACTTCCACCTGAAATTTTTCTTATTACAACTCCATGTCTTAATCCACTTTCTGAGCGATTATTTGTAGAATCTATTTCTAGATTATCTACAAACTTAAATAAATTATCTCTATGATTTCTGCATACACTTTTAACAAACTTGTAAACCTCTGTGCTTTTATAACTTCTCGAAGCAATTAAATCAATCCAAGATAAAAGTTTCTCTATATCTTCACTATTCCCTTTATGATTAAAACTTTTTGCAATTCTGTGAATATATTTCATTCTCTTATGAATATATCTTGCTTCTCGATAATGTTTAGCTAAATCTTTTGAGTTCCTCAAAAGATGAGCCCAGCATATCTG
>CAYSGT010000117.1:1179-3162 GCA_964430805.1 Candidatus Woesearchaeota archaeon | reverse complement strand
TGAGTGGACGAAATTATAGGATAAGTACCCCATGCAAGAATATTAGGATACTACAGTTTCTAAAAGAAATACTAACATTTAAAAATCGATTGAATTCTTCGATTCTATGACGGATTATAAACTTTCAGGATTAGACATGGCTGAAACAATTAGTTGGTACTCAAATTCCGAAGTCATACTTCCACCTCTTTTTCTAGGGCATAATTTAGCAAAATCAGTAGAGAATAAAGAGTTAATTGAGTTATCTAGAAGAGATCTAGGGACCTTATTTGATCTATTTCCTGCAAATTCAAGAAGCAGATCGATTTTAAGAAAAGTTGTAGGCCAGCCCACTACTTGGTTTGATAAAGCCTCATTAGATGGAAAACCAACCCCTACAACAGATGAAAGTAATGCGATTTCTCCAACAGCAATAATCCCTTCTTACATAGATTATAGAGAATGGCAAAAAACAGGCATACCTACAGCAGACATTTGGTTATACAAATTACCAGGCAGTATTCCTCCAAATGTAAGAAGATTAATTACCGCAGAAGGATTTGTTCATGAGGTAAGCCATAGCGTGGTTCAACCAGCGTTATATGTTGACAGCCACAACCTAAGGTTTCCAGACGGCAGAATTGTAAATGGGCTGGAAGCAATGCTCGAGTTTGCAAAACTTGCAGAACAGCATCCGCCAATCTCTCATTATGCTTCTGCATATAGAACTACAGATAATAAGTTTAAAGGGGGAGATAATCAAGGTACTGCAATAAGCGAGGAATTTTGTGAAACAGTTGCAGCCCATCTCTTAGGTTTTGCATTTTGTAGAGAGGAGCAAAGAGGAAAAAACCCCTTTGCAGATAGACCTAAAATCAAAAGTTTTGTAGCGTCTTTTCTAAATGCGGAATTGGTAACTTAATTTACTCAAAAGTAGTTAAACCCCGTAACATTTAAATAGGTTCGTTTTAATCAATTTATATGAGCAGAAACAAAGATTACGAAGACAGACATAGGCCTTTTAGAGTGAGCGGCGTTTCGCTCAGAGGAAGCAGGGTGGTTCTTGATTTAGTGGATACAGGAGAAACAGGAAGATCCTACACGGCCCGTCTTTCTAAAAGCAGAGTAGATGAATTTTTAGCTAGAAACGAAATTAATTATGAGAATTTAAACGGAAGTTCGGTTGTAGCCAATGTTAGAGAAAGAGCAGGTAATGCCTCAACAGTAACGGAATTGGTTGGAATGGCATCTCAAGCAGCCCTATAATTCGACTTAGGAAGAAATAGATTTAGGTAATGGAAAAGATATCAAAAAAACTTGGAGTAGTTTTTTGGATGTTCAAAGTGTAAAATTCGATTCAAACACTTTGACATAATAAATTTTTCAAATCTCAATATACGTAACGAAAGATTTATATATGAATACTTAGTTCATATATAGGAACTAAAAGTTCATACAATGGTATCTCTAACAAAGAAAGAAAGCGAAATAGTGCTGAAACTGTTTAAAGACTTTAGTAAAAACTATAATGCAAATTCAATCTCTAAGGAAATTAATATTAGTTCAAGAGGTGCTTTAAAAATATTAAAACATTTAGAAAAAAAGCACTTAGTCACGAGCAAAAAACTTGGAAAAGCAGTATTCTATAAATTAAGTTTAGATGATTTATATGTAAGAAAAATTGTAGAATTATTGCTAATAGAAGAATCAAGAAATAAGGCGCAAAGATGGATTGAAGAATTTAAAGAAATATTTGATTATACAGAAGCAGTAATAATATTTGGTTCAATCATTAAAAACCCTCAGCATGCAAGGGATGTAGATGTTCTCCTAGTATATGAAAGAAAAAACCATGAGAAGATTTCTAATTTTATCTCTGCAAAAAATAAAGTTTTATTCAAGAAAATACATGATATTCCTCAAACACTTGAAGACTTAAAAGAAAACTTAAAAAAAAATCCTGCAATTATAGATATAAAAATACCCATAGTGGTTATTTGATTA
>CAYSGT010000117.1:0-1169 GCA_964430805.1 Candidatus Woesearchaeota archaeon | reverse complement strand
ATAGATGCTATTAGAAGCGGATATATTCTAAAAGGCCATGATAAAATTACAGAGGTCCTCAAAGATGTCACAATGTTCTAAACATGTAGAATGGTGTCTGAACAAAGCAAAAAAAGAGCTGGAAGTATGCGAAAAACTAAATAAAAGGCCGAAGCACCGAGGACTAGTCCAATCAAATCCTAATTTTTCCCAAGCACAAAACCATCTAAAGAAAGCAGAGGAAAACTTAGAGTTTGCCAATTCCATAGATGCAACAAAATATGGCTACAAAATAATTGAATCTTTGTTTTATTGCATGTATCAATGTTTCCTTTCCATTGCATCTAAATTCGGATATGAATCTGGAAATCAAACATGCACTATTAATTTGATTGAATACTTGAAAGAGCAAAATAGAATAGATTTAGACCCCAAGTTTATCGACATGATGAAGTATAAAGATGGGCAGAATGAACAGGGAGATCTAAGTCTAATTGATATGAGGGAAGATTACACTTATAGCTCAAAAATATCAGTAGAAAAAGAAAAAACTGATGAATTAATAAGAACGTGCCAAGAGCTTATGGAAAAAACTAAGGAGATAATTTACTCAAAAGAAGGCTAAAAAAAGAATTCTAAAACTTTAAATATCAAAGAAGTCTAATTAATTTGATGATAAAAAGAGTGTTTGTTATAAGCTTGATTTTTCTAGTAATTCTATCCGCATTTGCTTTTGCAGCAGGTTCATCAACAAGCGGGGCTAGAACTGTTGCTCCAGCAGTCAGAGCAAATGCAACAGTAATAACAACGTGTGAGGATAAAGAATCAGTAGAAGGTAGAATAAAATGCAGATTTGAAAATAGAGAAACCGCAAAAAGAGAAGCTTATACAAATATTGAAGAAGCATGCAGAAGTTCAGCAGATGAAAAAAAGGAAAAATGTAGGCAGTTATATGAACGATCAGCATCTTGTTATGACCAAGCAGATGCAGTAGAAAAGAAAAAATGTTTCCTAAAAGAATCCGGAATAAATATTAATGCAGGCGGAACGTTCAGAGCAGCACCAGATGAAACAAAAAGAAATTACGTTGTTCTCTTGCTTTATGAGCTACAAGAAAAAATAGAAGCTAAACAAGAACAAGGAATAATAACCGTAGACCAAGCAACAAGTCTAGTCACAAAAATAGTAGA
>CAYSGT010000116.1:960-3168 GCA_964430805.1 Candidatus Woesearchaeota archaeon | reverse complement strand
CATCATAAGGTAATGTCTGTCCTTCAAGAGCTTTGGTAATAGAGTGATTTAAGATTATGGAAGTAATAGTATCATAAGGACAGAAACGGTGGCCAATTTCGTGAGTAGCCACTGCTTTAATTCCTCTTTGAGGATCTTCAGGAAATTGTCCAACTATTCTTTCTAAATTCATAAATGTTTGAAATTCAGGATATTTCATAAAAGCTAATTCTTTTTCCAAGACTGAACCAATTTCTCCAAGATCCTTTCTCTCTTCACGGTTTCTTGGAGCAATAACTCGAGGTACAGAAGGAGAGCTCCAAGCAGTTAGTGCAGCCTTCCATGCTTCATCAACATTAACTTCAATTTGTTTTTTTGCCATTTTACTTTAACCTCGCTTCACGTCTTCCAACACCCACACAAGTATTTTCTGGATTTACTGGAACTATTGGTTGTGTTTTATGATTCATATTTGCTCCTTATTTTTTGGCGCGGCGCCTGCTGCGCAGGCTAATACCCCGAGATGCGAATCCACACTAGCAGGATCCCCACCGCAACTAAGGCCAGCCCCACCGGAATCCGCATAGAACCACGCGACTCTATCTTTAACAGGTCTCCAAAAGTAAATATTTTTTCCTTGAACATATTGACTATCAGTAGATTTAACTTTAGGCAGTCCTTGAGCGTTGAAAGGAGGTATATCTGCAAAATCATTGCTTCCTAAATAATCATTTACTACTACAGTTCCAGAATTAGGTCGAATCGCATTTCTACTATCTACTTTATGATCTGTATGTAACTCTAATCCTTTAGGAGTTTCTTTAAATTTAGCATCCATCCAAGTCCAAAATGCTTGATTAGAATAAGGGCTTCTATCTCTAGAAGAAACATAATTCCAATTTACCATAGCTTGCTCTGTTGTAACTGGAGACCCATCAGCATAAACAAGTCCTTTTCTTCCATTAGCAGCTTCTTTCAAATTAAGAAAGTGTTGCATAAATTCATCTATTCTAGGCAATTTTAATCTATCTTTAAAAGTAATCTTTATAGCATCTTCCCAGGTTAGACCATTATATTCTTGTCTAGTAGCAATTACAACATTTTTTTCAGGAATCAAGATATAGTTTTTAG
This sequence comes from Candidatus Woesearchaeota archaeon, assembly GCA_964430805.1. GTDB lineage: Archaea > Nanobdellota > Nanobdellia > Pacearchaeales > GW2011-AR1 > SICU01. The sequence continues at coordinate 2,058 of CAYSGT010000116.1, read as the reverse complement.
GATTTCTTTTTACAATATCAGGTAAATCCTTAGGAGCAGTATCAGAAGTGTTACTGATATTTATTTGCGGATTAAGTAGACCTGCGGCTATATCTTCTAACCCATAAGGGTTTACAGGAATTAATGGTCTTTGTTCGTTAGTCATGTTTTAATTTTTTGCGCGCACTGGACGTACCCCGAGATGCGAATTCACAACAGAAGGATCCCTATCGCAACCAAGGTCAGACCCACCGGAACCCGCATCGAACCTCGCGACAGTTCCATTCGATGGGGTCCAGAAGTGAAGTTCTTGTTTTTTAGAAGCTTTTTGAGGAAAACCCTGCTTATTTAAAGAAGCACTATCCACCCAACCTTGATTAGCAAATGCTTCTAGAGGTTCTGAATAAGTTGGAACTAACTTATTATTTGCTTGTAAACGATGACCATATTCTATATTCAAAACTTTACCTTTATTTACAAAGCGGGCATCTAGCCATTCAGAACGCCATGGGTCAGTTATTTTTAATATTTCATCACGCATTACGACTAAAGCAGGTCTACTAATAATCTGACCATTTCCGTAATAAACTTTTCTTTTTCCATTTGCTCCATCTTCAAGTAATGCTCTAAGATCGCCATGTTGTCTTGGATTCAAAGTAATATTACCTAGTCTCTGGTTAAGTGTCAAAGCTTGTTCCCAATTAATATTTCTAATATATGTTTGACCATTTAATCCAGTGCCAGTATCTTGTATTGCAAAACTAAGAGTAGGAGCAACTTGTCTTGAGACAGCATTATAACTTAAGCGATTAGTTCCCACAAGCAAATCAGGGTAAGTATATCCCTTACGCTTAGGTGCTTCTAAAATAAGATATGAAGCTGGGTCTGCTATTTCGGTTGAGCCAGTTGGAGGAGTTTCTCTATCTTTATCGGGAACATTTTCACCTTTTAACAAAGCATCAACTATTTTATCGAGACCCTTAGGATCTACAGGAATTAAAGGTCTAGGATTATTTGTCATTTGATTTCAGCACTCCAGCATTATATTCGGCCGCAACATGTTGGGCAAGATTTAATGCATATGCTTTATCTACTTTACCGATTTTATCAATAGCATTC
>CAYSGT010000116.1:0-950 GCA_964430805.1 Candidatus Woesearchaeota archaeon | reverse complement strand
CGTAATAGTTCTGATTTGTTCAGGAGTTAAATCTTTTCCTCTTAATTGTCCTGTTCTAATAACTTGTAACGCTGCAGCATAATTACGAAGAGCATCACTTCCATTCAATTCTGCATAATCACTTTCTACTTTTTCCACTAAACCATTAACTAATGAAATTCTATCATTAGCAAAGTGAGGATTCTCAGCTAAAGCCTTTTCAGTAGGTATAATCTTATGCCATAACAAATAAGGCATTATTGCTTTAAGGTGAGCAGGAGTTACTTCTTTATCTCCATTTACCCATGCGAATGCTTTAGCATAACGTGGCATCGCCTTTGCAGTACGAACGCTTAATTCATTATTTGTATAAGTAAATGGAGCATCAATAAAGTGTCCTGCTGGAGAATTATCTTGATTAGATTGCCATGCGTTCCCTTTAGTAGCACGTGATAGGTTTCCGCTTGCAGCTTCTGAGAAACGTAATGCTCCATACATAAAGTCTGCAAATGCAGTCATTTGTGGAACATCAAATTCAACAGATTGAGGCATATCTTTAATTTGTTTACGAATTGCATCAAAATCTAATTTCAAATGATCAGGAATTCTTAGGGCTGTTTCAAGTCCGCCATTTAACTTTTCATCTCCACGACTTCTAATCTTACGTAAATCCCATGCAGGAGGGCTTGTAACCATAACTGCAACATCGAAACGATCAAGAAATGGAGGAGTTAATTGGAAAGTTCCTTCATCTGCATAATTTGCAGTTACAAATAATGGACCTTGTTTTGCTTCAAGTAAAGTTCCGCCATAAACCGCTTTTCCAGTATCAGCTAAACGCATCATAATACTTAATACATCTGGCGGAGTTCTATTACCTTCATCAAGAATTTTAACAGGACATTGCAAAAATCTATTTGGAATAACTACCTTTTCTCCATCTTTTACTAATTTCCCAATATCATAAGAAG
>CAYSGT010000115.1:0-3191 GCA_964430805.1 Candidatus Woesearchaeota archaeon | reverse complement strand
TCTATTAATCCATTTCCACATATAGGCTCTCCTCCTGCACCTCCGCCTTGTCCTGGACCCAAATCAATAGGACATATGTCTCCTTTAGACACTTGGACGAGATTACTTCCTTCCCAAAGATAAGATATTTTTATGACTGCTTTTTCAGGTAAGTCTGCACATGTTGCGCTTATTACTACTTGGTTTCCTGATTTTACTAGTTTGTTTATTTGGGCACTGCAGCTGTCTATCTCTACTTTTGTTATAGTGGCTTCTACAGGTAATGTGTTTAGCACTTCAATTGAGTATACTTCCCCTTTATATTCTGAGCCTAGCCCTACGAATGGAGGACTTAGTAAGATAGACTCACAGGCTTTTTGTTTATTTGAGAATACTCCGAAATATGCGAGTAATCCTATTACTGCAATTAATATAAGAATTGCCCATCCGTAAGTCGTTAAGAACTCCATTGCTGATTGACCTTTTTTTTGTTTGTTAGATAGATAGCTTAGCCATACTGCTCCTGCGAAAAAGTATACGCTAAAAATATTGCTTGAGGCTGGAGATACCTCTTGGGCAATCGAATATCCCGTGATTGTCGATGCGGAGTTAAATAGAAATATGAATCCGATTGCTAAAGATAGTCCCGATAGAACTGAGTAGATATTGGGTTTCACGATTAAGACAAGATTATTTATTATTTAAATACTACTTTACTGTTAAGTACAATTAATAGCCTAACACTCTTGAGCTCAGGAAATGTCTTTGTTATCAGTTAAATTGAACTCTTAAATTGCTTGGATATTATCACAAAATACTAATAAACTCCTCAGTGTTTTGTGATGTTGCAAGGTTTACTTTACATTTAATTACTAATAAATTAGGCATCTATCTTTTTGGCAATTGTTCCCTTAGATGTTTGGCTAAGCAGGTTTCTAGTTTTTCGGTATTCTATCTCAATGTCTCCTTTGAAAGTTTTTCCTTCTGTTAAATCTGTGCCTGCGTCACACAATATTTGAAAGTTTGCTTTACTTCCAAAGCTCAATAATTGAGGCGTGCCTAAAGTTAGTGTTCCACAACCGGATATCTTGATGCTGTATATGTTATAATCTTCACCGCCATTTTTTAGTTCTAGATTAACTCCTCCATCTGTGCCTAGGCTTGCTAATACATTTGAATCAGTTATATAAAATGGCGCGTTTACTATTGCTTGACCAGTTACGTATTTGCCTTGGCTGAACGCTCCGAAATATGCAAGTGCACCAATTATAACTATTACTGCAAGAATTGCCCATCCGTAAGTCATTAAAAATTCTGTTGCCGCTTGACCCTTTTCTGCCATGGTAATTATTCTTTGATTATATAATTTAGTTATTATATAAACATATCTAGATTTATCTTAACCTTTCAATACAAGACTTTTTTGATTTTGAATAAAGAATCCCAACCACAGAAAGCTGCGGTGTATTCTTTAAGCTTCCAAATTGGAACTAAATAATCGTAGTAATCTACGGGGATAAATCTCATTTGGAGCAATTAAAAATAAAAAAATAAAAAAATTAAATTTAATCTATGGCTGCACGGATTGTTCCTGTAGCAGATTGGTTTAGAGCACTTCCTGATTTGAAGTATTGTATTTGAATGTTTCCTGCAAAGTTATTTCCTACAGTAAGTGCTGTTCCAGTACAATGCGACACAATTAGCTTTTGAGCTCCAGGATCCATACTTATAGTATTGAGTCCAAAGTAACCTGTTCCTCCACATACAGTTCCCGTACTTGTTCCGCTACCAGTTACTGTTACGTTGTACACTTTGACAGTGTCTCCTCCGTTATTTAATAATTCAAGATTTGCATCTGTAGTGTTAACTTGCCAGGAGGCTGCGTAGAATGGATTATTCACAATTGCGTTGCTTCCTGCTATTTTTCCAGGACTAAATACTCCGAAATATGCGAGGACTCCAATTGCAACTATTGCTGCAAGAATCGCCCATCCATATGTCATCAGGAACTCCATTGCTGCCTGACCTTTTTTTTGTTGCATATTTTTACCTCCTTTTATCTATTATCGATTAAACTATCTATGGTGAGATATTATTATTTATAAAGATTGCTCTTGTCCTTGTTTTAGGGTTTATCCGCATGTTGCGTTGTATTGAGCTAAATTTGTGTTATCTATGTTAAACCAGCTAGGCATTCCGCTCACTTGACAGAATGCGGGGTTGAGGGTTGAAAAGTATATGTAGTCTATGATTGATTTTTGCTCTGTACTTATGCCTTTAGACTGCAGGTTTTGTATGTTTACTAAAGATTCTATTCCGTTTGTGTTGTTGATTGTGAGATTCCCTTCAAGACGGTCTATGAAGCTGGGCGCTTGCGAGGATGATTTATAATGTCCTTTGGTTGCGTGATCCAGTAATGCTGAGCTATTGAATGAATTATATATTGTTTGATTGATTTTTATTGCTATTATCCCCCCCGTGTTTAAAGTATATAACGGATCATCAAAATAATATAAAGGGACTTTTGCAGTTGTAGTCAATGGGGAATTCCATGAAGATAAGTTATTTTCATCAGTTACCGAGAATTCCGTACTTAAAGAGATGTGCAGATTCCAAGGGTCGATTTGGTCTATGTTTAATTTTGGATTTGTAATGTTTACGTTTATGTTTATCTTATCTCCAACTGACTGCAGGCCGCTGGATATGTCGTTAAATGTTGCTCCAACCATGATTGGCTGATTTTGTCCATTTAGAGTTCCATTGAAGAACATTTCCTGAAAACTTGCATTGACATTCGAGATGTAGGCACCTGTTTCAATTATTTTGTTTTCAAGAGTGAATATTGATCTGAATGCAGCAATAAATATTTTTCTTTCAATGTCTTGCTGAATTGAATTAACAAAGCTGTTCATTGTTTCTACTCTTTTTTGGGCGACTTTTCTTTCTTGTATGCCTGTATGCAATGTGTATGAAGTCATAAGCAAGGTGATTATCACCATTGTAATCGCAAGGAAAAATACTCCTTTTTTATTCTGAATTCTTAATTCCATGTGCGTATTTGCACCTCTGTCTGCCAGGTGAACGGAATTCCATACACCTGCGAAAGGTCTATTTGAAGAGATTGTTCTGTAATTTTAGGATCTATCAGTTGATTTCCATTAAGGTCTAATTGTCTAAGAATATTGTATACTGCTGCTTGGAAAGCGTCATTT
>CAYSGT010000114.1:703-3241 GCA_964430805.1 Candidatus Woesearchaeota archaeon | reverse complement strand
GTCGAAAGTTGTTCCGATCCCTTACATACATTTTAGCAAATTTTTCGTCATCTATAAGGAAACTTCTTGGCACTTTTTCAGTAATATATTGCATGAAAAAAGTTTCTCCAATAACTCCCCATTCTGCTTCATTTTGTAAATTAAGGAAACGTATTTCTGCATTTTGTTTTTTGCGTTTGATTGCCAAACTCTTTTCTTCTTCTGGAAATATGAGCTGTTCGCTAATATTATGTTTTACTCTAATTTTATGGTGTTCATCATAAAATCCTACTAATGACTCATAAGCACTTTTTGAAGCAGTGTAGATTTTTATTGGCTTATTTTTGTGCAGTTTAGGAATTTGTGAGTTTATTTCATACCACATTGATTTTATCCCTCTTATTCCTTCAAAATATCGGTAGTTTGAATGCATTTCTTTTTGGGGAGTCTCATTTATTAATCCTTTAATAAGGGAGAAGATATCTTTTTCTTGTTTTTTAATAGTTAGCTGTTTTTCCTTAAAAATCTCTTCTAATGCTTCTGGAGGAGACGGCTGAAAAATCTTAATGTTATTCTGAACTCTATAAGAGATCAATCCTTTTTTCATAAGGGAATCTAAAATAGAATAAATATTTGAGCTTGCAATGCTTGTTTCTTTGCATAGCATTCCTGTTTTTGCTTCATGGAGTTTAAGCATGGCCAAGTAAACTCTTGATTCTTGATTTGTGAGTCCTATGCCTTCTAAAATGTCTATTTTCTCTTCCATATTACTATTATACTAATATAGTAGCGAATATTTAAATGTCTTGTTTTTTAGCTATTACTACAAAGGAATAACTAAACACAATGGAAAACAAAATAGCTCGCCATTTAAAGAATTCGTTAGTAGCTGGGGCTCTAGCTTTAGGTTCATGTATTTCACAACCTTTGGACGTAAAACCAAAAGTTAGCCTAGGATATAATGCTTTAGAGACTGCAGTTGTTGCTGAAAGGAGCCCTGAAGGGAATAGGCCCGTAAGAAATAGGCTATTATCCAATGTTTCTTTAGGGTTAGGAGACTTAGAGATAAGCTATCAGGGTTTAAATGAAGTAAATGATTGGAATTCAGATACTTATTTTGGTAGAAACCGATTTATTGTTGGGAATAAAGACTCTCCATTAAAATTTTTGGTGGATACAAGGGCTGTTAAGGATGATGTTTTTGACAAAAAAATAGGTGTTAGACACACAAAACTAATGAGTCAATTAGGAGGTTATGGTTTTGTTGATTTAAGTACGGACAAGGATTCTTTAAATTTAGCTTTATTTTATGGTAAACCATTATGTGGAGGTTTATCTTTAGAAGTCTTACAAGATACTACTTTTCGCCGTGATCAAGAACCATCTTATTATACTGAATTACAACTAAATCAAAGTCTTACTGATAAGTTATCTTTATTTGTGCGAGCCGAAATTCCCAATTTTGATGAAGATTTAGCAACTTATCTTTTAGGAGCGAGCATTAGTTTTTGAGGAGATAACCATGGATGAATTTCACAAACAAATGCTTGACTCTACGATTGCTATGTACGATGAACAAGAGAGAGATCCAAGATTTAAAGGAGGTGATTGGTACTATGCTGATTTGCCAGGTTTACAAAATTTTGCAATACGAAAATTTGTATACTCTCCTGATCATATTAATGTTAGTCTGTTTTGGCCAAAATATCTTTGTGAAAATGAGAGACTTAAGGGGAAATCATTATTAGAAATTGGGACTGGAACGGGGGTAGTTGCATTGTCTTGCGCTCTGTACGGAAATCCTAAACGAGTCGTAGCTACAGATATAAGTCCATTTGCTGTTGAAAATTGCTCTAGAAATGCGGAACAATATGGCTTTTCCAAGAGAAGTAATCCTTCTTTTGAAATTAGACAAGGAAGTTTATTTGAGCCTATTGGAGGAGATGAAAAGTTTGATTATATTTTTTGGGGTTTTCCCTGGAATTGTCCAGATACAGAAATTGAGAAAGTATTAAAGGAGAGAGGTAGAGAGTTCGATGCTACTCCTGAAAAAATAACTCAATTAATGGCTGGTCTTGATCCAGGTTATAGGTTCTTAAGGGAGTTTATTGGAGAAGCAAAGAAATACTTAACGCCCGATGGTAAAGTCATTTTAGGTGCCGGACAATTTTCAAGACATGATATCATTGAGAAAGAAGCGTTAAACGGTGGATATAAAGTTGAAATTCCAATGAGGGAAAAATTTAGTGTAGTTAAATCGAGAGATTGGACTCTTGAATGTATTGTTTACGCTTTAAGTCCGATTAATTAGCCTTTCTTACTTCAGAGCTTGCTCTGAGAATGTTCATTAAGATAAATATTAGTGAATCGCTGAAAGCTTTCTAATCACAAGATTAGTAGCATTATTTACAAAGATTTTTATATAACTTCCAATTAATCCTTACATGAAACATAGAGCTCGATATCACAATAAAGACATGGACGAAATGGTCTGCCGCAAGAAAGGAAATGGCGGTGCTTGTGGCGGGGCATTTTATGGACTCGGGTTTATCGGTGCTG
>CAYSGT010000114.1:0-693 GCA_964430805.1 Candidatus Woesearchaeota archaeon | reverse complement strand
ACATATCTACATCTGTTGGCTTTTGGGCTGGGGCGCTTGGGGTGTTAAAGGCGCTAGTTTGGCCTGTGTTTTTAGTGTATGAGTTGTTTAAGTTCTTAGGACTTTGAATTGTAAGGATTTAAAAAATCACTTTAATATATTTGTTCATGAAATTATTATTTGTTGGTGTTCAGGGGTCTGGAAAAGGGACTCAGGCTAAAATTGTGTCTGTCAAATTAGGAATACCTCATATCTCTACAGGGGATTTGTTGCGCGGCGCTGCTGGAGCGTTAAGAAACGAGATTGACTCTTATATTACGGTTGGCAAGCTCGTGCCTGATGAACTAATGCTTAAAGTTTTGGGGGTGAGACTTTTTCTTGAAGATTGTAAAAAAGGGTTTATCTTGGATGGGTATCCTCGTAATATGGCTCAGGCGAAGAAACTTGATGAGATAACTTCTATTGATAAAGTAATTGAAATACAGATTAGTGATGTAGAAGCGCTTACACGGGCGATTTACAGAGTCACTTGCGGCAAATGTGGTGAAGGATATAACACTAAGACTAATCCTTCTAAGAAGGGTGATTTTTGTGATAAATGCGGTGGTGCCCTAACTAAAAGAGCCGATGACAACGAGGTTGCAATGCTCAAGAGAATTGGAATTTATCATAAAGAGACAGAACCTATTCTTTCACATTATAAATCTGTAAAGA
>CAYSGT010000113.1:1263-3346 GCA_964430805.1 Candidatus Woesearchaeota archaeon | reverse complement strand
ATAGATTTGATTTTTCATATCATTCAAATCAGTAACATTATTAATCACATTTCCTCGTAGCATCAAAGGAGTCTCAACATAAGTAAATCCTTTAGAAACAAGTTTATCAATAGTAAATCTAATTAACGCTTGGTTAAGCAAAGCTAAATCTCCCTGTATATAATAAAAACCATTTCCTGAAGTCTTAGCAGAAGAATCAAAATCAGCCACATTTAATTTTTCAGCAATTTCAGCATGATTTTTTATTTCAAAATCAAATTTTTCGGGCTTCCCAATCTTTCGCATTTCGACATTTTCAGAATCATTTTTTCCAATAGGAACAGATTCATGCATCATATTAGGAATCTTGCTCAAAATCTCCAAAATCTCACCTTCAAGCAAATACATCTTTTTCTCAGAAGATTCAATTTTATCTGGAATCAATGAAGCTTCTTTCAAAATCTTCTTAACATCTTTTCCAGCCTTTTTAGCATCCGCAATAGATTTAGAAATTTTATTCCTATCTGCTCGAAGTGAATCAACCCCTCCTTTAATCTCTCTCCATTTTTTATCTTTCTCTAGAACTTCATCAACTAACTTCAACCTGTCATTTTTAAACTTCTTCTTAATATTCTCTTTTACAAGGACAGGATTCTCTCGCAGAAACTTTATATCAAACATAAATAAAATAAACTCGCCATATATTTAAGTCTAATGTTAATATAGTAAACGCATTTAATTTCCGTATGTCAAAGTGTTTGAGACCACTTTGAACACAAGCAAATTGCTGATATAGTAAAAGACATACAATTTTGTTCAGTTATTTATGTCTTTTACTAGATAGTCAAGGCACAACCGTTCAATTTTCAGTGTCCTTGACTATAGTTGCAATTTGCTGTGCAACAAATTCCTTTATGGTGGAATTTGTTTGCTGAGAAATTCACCTGAATTTCAAGGTGCTCAAAAACAGAAGTTTTTGACACATCCAAAAAACAAGCACCAGTCACCCTTTAGGTGGTGCATTGTTTTTTTGATAGTTTTATGCGTTTACTAGACGTCAAGAATCTTTAAGAGTTCAGATTCTTGAGCGCGCTCAAGAACGCAATTGTACGCGTTCTTGACGTAGAAGACGCTTACGATTATTTAGTGCGTCTATTATATCTAATAAGCTCTAGCCCTATTTCTTGGTCTCTGAAAACTACTTCGCTCTCCACCGCGAGAAGTTCCACTTCTTCCTCTTGAATCTGTCCTACCACTAGATCGAGAACCACCAAAGCTACTTCCTCCACTTCTTCCGCCAGAGCGAGAATCTCCTCTACCGCCAAAACTACGCCCACCACTTCCGCCACGAGAGTCTCGCGCTCCACCTCTTCCGCTAGAACGCCCTCTACCTCCTCCGAAAGTCAATCTTCCACGACTATCTCTATCACTAGATTCTTCTTTAAATCTTACATAAATTGGTTTGACCTCGGGCATTGGTTCCTGCTTAATAGTCAATGAAGGATCTGAAAGAACATGTCTAAAACTATCATAATCTCTTTGAGAAACAACTGTTATAGCAATACCTTCTTTTCCTGCACGAGCAGTTCTACCTATTCTATGAATATATTCTATGCTTGTTTTTGGAACATCGAAGTTATACACATGAGAAACATTATTTATATCAAGCCCACGAGCCGCAACATCTGTACAAACCAAAATTAAAACATGAGAAGAATGAAATTGTTCCATGATTTTACCCCTCTTATTTTGCGCAAGACCACCGTGAATCGCAATAGCCTTAATTCGATTGCGCTCTAAATTATGAACTACATAATCCACATTCCTACGTGTATTGCAGAAAACCATGACTAAACCTTTCTCTTCTTTCTTTAGCAAATGAACTAGCAATGAAAACTTCAAATTACTAGGAGTATCGTAATAAACTTGATGAAGTTTTGTAGGATCAACTTGAGATTCAGACTCTATAAGCACTGGATCCCTCATATAGTGCTTTGCAATGCGTGAAATATCTGAAGAAATTGTAGCAGAAAATAGAAGTGTCTGTCTTTCTTTAGGGCATTCATCTATTATAGTTACAACATCGTCAATAAATCCCATATCA
>CAYSGT010000113.1:0-1253 GCA_964430805.1 Candidatus Woesearchaeota archaeon | reverse complement strand
AAAATTAAAAACTAAAAATTTTAAATTACTTAAATCAATAGAACCATTTCTAAGATGATCTATAATGCTTCCAGGCGTGCCTACAACAATATCTGCAATTCTTAATTCATGTTTCTGAGGCACAATAGAAACTCCGCCATAGATTTCAATTACTTTCAAACCAACATGTTTTGAATATTTTTGCAAAGTCTTTCCAACTTGTTCGGCTAATTCTCTTGTCGGAGTCAAAATAAGTGATTGAATTCCCCTGCCATGGTTTAATCTTTCAATTATTCCTGCTCCAAATGCCAAAGTCTTGCCAGACCCAGTAGCAGAACTACCTAAAACGTCTTTACCAGCTAAAACTAAAGGAATTGACTGTTTTTGAACATCAGTAGGCTTTGTGAATCCAGCATCAGCCAAGACTTTCAACATACCAGCACTTATTCCAAGCTTAGAAAATGATTCTAACATTCCTAAATCAACAAATAACCCTTTTTAAAACCAAGTATTATATACCTCTAAGCAATAAATAAGAAATGATAAAAAGAGTAGAACTAGGAGTAACACGTTTAGGGAAAGATCTCAAATCATATAGCTTAACAAAAAATGGTTGGAAAAAATCAAATAGTCAATTTCCAGAAGCTCTGAAAGTAATCTCTTTATTTAAAGCAAATAAAAATTTTAATGAACTTATAGACAAAAATAATGGAAAATTTTTAAAGGGTCAAATTTCATCAGAAGGAAAAATTCAAGGATTAAGAATAAACATCCTTCCAAATGGTAAAAAGCTAGACAAAGCATATTCTTTATTTGCAAAAAATCTAACAATACATAGCGAATCTTCCCACGACCATTGGGATATAATATATAAAAACCCAAATGGAAAATATGCTTATTTATACACTTTAGAAAAGAAATTAAATGCAGTAAAAAACAAATATAAAAAAGTAGATTTATTCGAAAAGGTTTATGACAAACTTGAAAAAAACGTAGAAAATAATCTATTTAACAAGCAAGACAATTATGCCTTACCATTATACACTTTACTCAAAACATGTATGCGTGTAGGTAACGAAATTCACTATAAAGAAACGGGGCATAAAGGCCTTACAACACTGAAAAAAACAGACATAAAAATACAAAAAGATAAAGTTCAATTCAATTATATATCTAAAAGTGGAGTTCCAACAAATACTGTAGAACAATTCCCTCAAGAAGAAATAAAAAGATTAAAAGAAAAAATAAAATCCTCAAAAAACAATGATTTCATA
>CAYSGT010000112.1:0-3351 GCA_964430805.1 Candidatus Woesearchaeota archaeon | reverse complement strand
TAATAATACGGACCAAATCTCTTGCCATCTTTATAAGTATATTTTTTATGCACCACTTTTTAATAAAAAAGAGTTCTCTTACGCTCTTTTTACAAGTTAAAATCAGCAATTAATCTTTATAAACATTCCCCAACAATAATAGTTTCTCTGACTCCTAGAACTATCTTTTCTAAAGAGAGTTGTAGAGTTCTCTTACATAAAATTTGCACTAAAACCAAGAATTTTTCTTTGGATATTGAAGGCTCCTATGCAGTTTTTCTATATTTTCTTCACAAACAAAATCATGCTGGCGAAAGCCACCTCCAAAAGTCTTAGGAATATGCAACAGCTCATGAATAATTACTTTATCTTGATGTTCTTTAGAAAGTTTATCAAACTTCTCAAGAAATTCTATTGTATAAAAAGCACCTGTCTTCATTCCTTTCTGCATTACCTTTCCAATAGTGTGGCAGCGAGCTAGCGTTCTCTTAGTACTAGACCCAAAAGAACGCAAACATTCAACCCTTTCAAGATCTATATGATCCATATTCAAGCGATTAACCATCTCAGCAAGCCGAGACTTCAGATCAGGAGCATAATCGTATTTCATAAGTGAAATCTCCAGAAAAGTTTAGGACAAGAGTTAATATTTACGGATTTTACAAGAGACCATTGTAAATAACTAATGTTTATTTTGCATTGCATTTTATCATCACCAGCCATCCCTACATTAATGTACTTTTAAGATTTATGGTTTAATTTCGATTATCTTTTTTCTGCTCTTGGGGTTTTTGAGATGAATCTTTTTATATGAAACTCCAAATTCCTTTGCAATCATTTTCATAACTGCTACGTTGGCTCTTCCATCAATAGCCCTTTCAGTAGTACAAATCAAATAAGTTCCATCATCCATTTTCTCAATTTTATCACAAATAGCGCTTGGCTTAACTTTAACATACACTTTCATCTTGTCATTATTTCTAAGCCATCAAGATGTTTAATAATATAATCTTTTCCAACAGCCTGTTTAGTCTTCAAATTCATAGCCTTAACAAACTTATCTCCTATATCTGTATGCAGTTTATAGGCAAAATCCAAAGCAGTAGAACCAGGAGGCATTAAAAAACAATCAGGCAGAACATTTCCTTTGCTATCTTCCATCTTAGACCCAGCAGGAAAAACAGCAATATATTTTAGTAAATCAAAAACAACCGAATTCAAAACCTCTTGTACTCCAGTACTGCCAAACTCTTTCATTACAGCCCTAATCATTTCAAGAGCAGCGCTCTGCTGAGCAGTCAAGTTCCCAGTAATCTCAAAATCTTTCTCTCCAGGGATATATTTTATCATTCCAGCTTTGTCAGCCTGTCTTAAGCTCAGCTCTCCATCTGCAAAACAAGCAATAATTGGATAAGCAAACTTTTCTTTAACTCGATTAAAATTAGTCTTTCCATTTGGTCTATCTACTTTATTTGCAGCAATAATCATTGGTTTAGTATAAACCCGTAAAGCACGAGCAAAATTAAACAAAATTTCATCGTTCCATAAAGCGGGCCTAGTAATATCAAATTTACCCTTTAAGACAACATGATTAACATCGTCTTCAATTACCTTGAGTCCCGAAAACTGCTTAGCAACCGTTTTTGCAAACTGGGTTTTTTGCATTTCCATCCCTTTCATAAGTGTAACCCATATCTTTTTCATTATTCCTAAATACCATAAGTCTAATTCCCTTTCAATTATGACCACATCTTTAATAGGATCGTAATTCTCTGTCTGTTTTCCTCCTTCATCAGTTTCACCAGACATATCAACTACATGAATAAAAGCATCTACGCCAGCTAAATCATCTAAAAATTGATTTCCTAGTCCCTTTCCTTCAGATGCCCCTTCAACAAGTCCAGCTACATCAAACAGATCAATAGGAACAAATCTATGCCCGTCACGAACATATCCTTGGCGAGGATTAGAAACCTTTCCAAAATCAGCAGCTAAATCATGAATCTTAACATACCCCATCCCATGGTTAGGCTTTATCGTAGCAAAGGGGTAATTTGCAATAAGCACATCAGATAGTGTAGCAGCCTTAAAGAAGGTAGATTTTCCTACATTCGGTTTTCCAACCAAGCCTATTATCATAAATCAATCATCAAATCATGCATTTTAAGCATTTCCTTTTGAGCTAATTCAATCCTAATCGAAGTCTTCAGCATCTTTATAAGCAGGTTTCCACTCAAAAATTTATGAATAAGAAAACAATAATCGTACCAGCACTAACAGCATTAATGCTCTTTTTAGTAATCGGAATAGCCTCAGCTTGCTCATGCATCAATTTAGAGAGCACGGAAGCTAAACTAGACAACGCAGCTTATGTATTTACTGGAGTTGTAGTAAATATTCAAACATCCGGAGCTTATGCTAATCAAGAAATGCAGGAAGTAACAATTAGAATAATGGATAATTGGAAACCTAACGCATTCCCAGAATCAGTAAACCTAAAAGTTTATGCTACAATTGACACGGGTGCTAACTGCGGATACAATTTTGTAGAAGGAAAAGAATACCTCATCTATGCATATTTAGATAGTGAAACTGGCAAGATCTCAACAAGTTCATGTATGGGCAACTTAGAGCTAAGTAAAGCACAGCAAGAAATAAAAGATCTAAATGAGCTAACAAACTCCACAGGCAATAATCCTCCAAGTACAAACCAAAATGAAGAAGAGAGTATATTCTCAAAGTTCTTTAGTTGGCTAAAAAACTTGTTCTCTTAAATCAGCGTTTAGGACCGACTAAATTAATAACATCTGCAAATTCTTTCTCAGGACTTAATTCTCCAGTATCAAGAACCAAATCATAATCACTCGCTCTTCTATAGTCTGACCCAAAAAGTACCATTCCCATATTTACCTCATCATTTTCTCTTTTCTGTAATAGTGCAAATAATTGTTCAACAGTTTTACCCTCGTATTTTTTAGTCCCATAAGCACGTTGAACACGAACATCTAAAGGAGCTGTAAGAAAAACTTTCAAACTGTTTGGGCCTGCACAAAGTCTTGGATAGCGCGTATCTGCAATAACATTTCCCCTAGAAACAATCTGTGCTAGCTCTCGATTTACTCGAAGTTGTTCTTCATGAGGTAGGGCAGGCCACCAATCTTCAAATGAAACTCCCAACCGAGGCAGAGCCTCGGGGTATCACGAAAAGAAACTAAGCAGCTGAAGCTGCCCTTCACTTTTGCCTTGATCTAAAACATACTTTTTGATTCTCTCAAGTCCTCCAAATTCACTTACTGTATCAATATGCCCTCCTGCATTCCAAAAGTTTGCTCCCCACAAAAAGTCTTTGACTTCTGGATAATCTTCAAATAT
>CAYSGT010000111.1:0-3369 GCA_964430805.1 Candidatus Woesearchaeota archaeon | reverse complement strand
CCAGGCTGCCTCATAGTCAAACCAATCTTAGGCTCGCCAGCTTTGTAGCTTATAGCAACAATCCTTGCTAAACAAGAATCTCCTACATTTAAAGAACGTTTAGTCATCTTGCCAGAAAGACTTCCAGTCTTACTTAAAGAAACAAAATCTTCCATAGTCTGAGAAATATGAATCATCCCTTGAGCAGGCCCTATCTGCATAAAAGCCCCAAAATTAGTAATTTCTTTAATAGTCCCTGGAATAAGCTCGTGAAGTTCAGGCTTCCAGACTAAAACGGTAAATTGAGATTTATAATAAGCAGCACCATCTCCAGGAATAATAATTCCCTCTCCAACATCTGCAACACCAATAACTGATATAACAAAACCCAAATCCTTATGCATTGTCTTGACATAAGACTCTTGCAATTGTTCAGCAACGGCATCCTTAGTAGCCAAACCAAAATGTCTAGGTTCTACACGAACGTGGTCTTCAACTTCAGCAACATAAAACATATGTGTCAAAGAAAAACATGGTTTTTAAAGGTTTCTTGATGCCTAATCAAACATATTAGAAGATTTAGTTATTTAAATTAATAAACTAATCCAATAATCCTGAAATATGCTTTGCTATTGAATACATATCAGAAGCATAAAACTCTAATCCTACTTGTTCAGCTTCGTCATTAAACCAATCAGAAGAAAAACCAATCATTCTAACTTTAGGCTTTATTTCCCTAATAGCTTTTGCAGTCTCAAAACCGTTCATCTCGCCAATATTATAATCTAAAACAACTAATCTATAGTCTCTTTCTCGTAATTGCTCTACGGCTTCCTCCCCACTATATGCCGGATGTAGAGTTATTTTATCCTTAGGAAGAATAACTCCCAAGTTTCTAACTACAATTCTAGCATCGTTATCTACAACTAATATATCTAAAGCCATAAAAATTCAATAAATTATTTATATTTAAACATTAAGCCCCTGCTTCAACGCCAACTCTATTCTGCGCCTTAAAAATAACAATCTTCTTTGGAACTCTCTTCTTAATTCCCTTATCCAGGGTAGCAATGAATATTCCTTCCTGCCCTCTTTTAATAAGGAAATCATCGACGCGTCCTGTTCCAAGAGTCGTTTTCTTTACTTTGGCCTTCTCAAGCAGCTCAAAAGCAACATCAATAGCAATTCTTTCGTCGTGAGAGACCCGATTACTTATCCTAAGATCTTTCATCTCTTGTATTACCTCTCTAGGCACAATTGGAGTAAATCCCTGCTCATTTAATTGAGTAAGAAAGTCTATTCTCTCTCTAACACAAGAAATGATAAAGCTGCTGTCTAAAATCACCTGCATGTAAAATCAAAACAAAAATAGTATATTAATGTTTGCTGTCATAATTTATATATGAGAAATCTCTTATATTTACATGCAAGAGGCAAATCACATCATTGATGTCCTTACAAAGGCAAGGTATTCTTTAGAAAAAGAGGACACTAAAGAGCTGAGAAATCTTTCAGATCAAACAATCCACTCAGCATCTGTTTACCAGCACACAGACTATATCCTTGTTGCAACCATAATTTATGCGTTAAGTAAAATCGTAGAAAGAAAAGATAAAATACATATAAAAAACTGGACTCAATTTATAAGAGATATAAACACATTCTTATCATTAGCCATTTCTTCTATTCAAAGAGGCAAGCATTCCGAATTTATCAAATTCTTGAGTAAAACGAAGAGATGTATAGAAAACTCCTCGCAGAACCTCAAACCAATAATAGAAGAACTGTTAAGAAAAGCCTCGATAAACAAAGCGTCTAAGATTTATGAGCACGGAATCTCGCTGTCAAAAACGACAAAACTCTTAGGTGTAACGCCGTGGGAACTTTCAGAATACATAGGGGAAAAAGAAAACACTCAAACAAAACTAAACAAAACAATAGATGCAAAACAAAGAATGCAAATGGCGATGGAGTTCTTTAAATGAAAAAAGTCCTTATCCTCGACGCAGGACCAATAATAAACCTGTCAATGAACGGGCTGTTAGAAATCTTTGAGAAAATAAGCCAGCAAGGCATAACCATTGCAGTAACAAATTATGTTTATCAGGAAGTAGTAGACCGTCCAAGCCATATCCCTCGTTTTGAATTAGGAGCATTAAGAGTAAAAGAATTAATTGATAAAGGGGTAATAAAATTCGCAACAGATTTAGGTCTGGCTCAGGCAGAAATAGAAAGCGAAACACAAAGATGGCTAAGAATCGCAAATTCAGCAATAAGAGCAGACAGCCACAACATCGAAATTGTAAGCCCTGCAGAAATCTCATGCATTGCGGTGAGCAGCCTGTTAAGTAGAAGAGGAATCGAGAATATAATTGGGATAGATGAAAGAACAACAAGAATTCTGTTCGAGAAGCCGGAGAACCTAAGGGAATTAATGGCCGGCAAATTGCATAGAAACATAACTCTTAATATAAGAGATTTAGATAATACGAAGCAATTCAGATTCATTCGTTCAAGCGAGCTAGTATTCATGGCTTACAAAAAAGGCTTCATCCAAATCAAAGACAAACATGCCTTAGAAGCTCTCTTGTATGCAACAAAGTTCAAGGGATGCGCAGTCTCCTGGGAAGAAATAGAACAACTGAAGAAGTTATAAAATTATAGAAACAAACATTTATATAATTGATTAGATTGATATAACCATGACAATACAATTTGAAGCACAACTAAAAAAATGGGGAAGATCATTTGGTATAGTAGTGCCAATGGAAAAAATAAAATCCTCAAAATTAAAAGAAAATGAAAAAATAGAAGTCACAATTACAAAAGAAGAAAATCCGCTAAAGAAACATTTTGGAACTCATAAATTCTCTCGCCCAACTAAAGAAATTTTAAGTGAAGGAGATAAGAAGTCCTGGGATGAATGAAGAAAAACAAACCTATTTTTTTGATACTTACGCATTTTTTGAAATAATAAATGGAAATCCAAATTATAAAAAATATGTTGAAAGCATAATTATCACGAGCATATTTAATCTAGCAGAATTAGACTACAATCTAAAAAAAGAAATGACAAAAGAAAATGCAGATCTATATACAAAAGAATATTATCCAAATTTAGTTGATGTCACACTAGAAGACCTATATCAAGCAACAGATCTTAAATCAAAAAATAGACAATTGTCAATCCCAGAGGTCATTGGATATACGATTGCAAAAAGATTAAAGATAAAATTTCTAACTGGAGATGAAGGATTTGAAAAGATGGATAACGTAGAATATGTAAAAAAATAAATGGGCCCGGAGGGAATCGAACCCCCATCTTCCTAGAATAACTAAAGCAACTGAAACGGCTATAATTTTTTATTTCCAACAATAAGAAAAAAGTTA
>CAYSGT010000110.1:0-3433 GCA_964430805.1 Candidatus Woesearchaeota archaeon | reverse complement strand
AAATGTATGAAGAAAAATCTGGTGCACTCATAGGACTGGCTCTTGCCTGTGGAGGGATAGTAGCCCGTGCCTATAGCGATGTTGAATCTCTTAGAAAATTAGGAGTTGCTATGGGGGTTTCTTATCAAATTGTTGATGACGCTTTGGATAGTTTTGCTCAAAAAGAGTTAATTGGAAAACCTGTAAAACAGGACGGAAAAAAGAGGACATTGCTTAATTTGGTTGGATTAAATGGAGTAAGGGAATTGAAGGAATTAAAAGATAGAGAGATTGATAGGCATGTTTCAGAGCTTAGAGTTGATTCTACTTGCTTGAATGTGATGATAAATCGTCTTCGCGATAAACATAAGGGGTATATATGAGGTTTTTTGTAACTACTGATTTATGACATCAATGACAAGTTTTAAAAAGGGTCTTTATTTTAGGATTTTATGAAAATTAGGAATGCATTAGGACTTGGGTTGGCGGCAGGATTGCTTGGATTAGTCTGTGGACTTAGTAATTCTAGCCAGGCACAAAAGCCAGACTCTAATAAACCGATAACTAGGGTTAAATTTTATAATCCGTGGACTAACGAGCCATTTCAGTTGAATGATCAAGGGCAAAATATTCATGAAATTGAAAGATTAAAAATATTTGCAAAGTATACTTCTGGTTTTGAAGGTCGTAGTAACAAAGTTTATGATTCTAATCCAAGAGATGAAAAATCTGAACCTACAATAGGCATTGGCCATTATATGGATAGGGGAGATTCAAGAGAAACCTTTTCTCGAGTTCTTCCATTGGTTAGTTGGGAGAATATTTATCATGGTAAAAATGCTTTGACTGATGAGCAAGTAAATAAGTTATTTGCTGAAGATTTGAAGACCTATGTTGGGCGTGCGAAGAAATTAATTCCTGAATTTGATGGTCTTCCAGAGTATGTTGGGGCCGCTCTTGTGGATATGACTTATAGGGGAGATCTTGGGGATAGTCCAAAGACTCTTGCTTTAATAAATTCTGGAAAGTTTGCCCAAGCTGCTGATGAGTATATTAATAGAAAAGAATATAGAGAAGCTGAATCTAAAGGGATGAGGGGAGTTAAAAGACGCATGGATTCAAATCGTCAGCGTTTACTTGATTATGCTAATAGTTTAAAAGACAAATAGTAGTTTTCAATAATGTTTATATACATTATATTACTGTTATTGATATGAGATTGCGAGGGATGATAAGTTTGTTAGTTTTTATGGCAATTTTATTACCTTTGGTTTCTTCTAGTATTTTTATTGAGCCTTTAAATCCAATTTATAATTATGGAGATACCCTGACTGTTCAGACAAAAATTGTTCCTGCTGCAGCTAGCAGTGGGCATTACACTGTGGATCTAAAGTGCGGGTCAAATATAGGCATTAATATTTTCAATAGCTTTTTTGAAATAGCTGCAAATGAAGAAAGGCCCGTAATGATAACCACACAAATCCTAAATCCTTTATTAGATAATGTAACGAGTTTGTGTTTACTTCGAGCGACATATGAAGGGGATACGCTAAATAGCAATTCATTTATGATATCTAAGGAAATAAACATCGAGGCTGAGCTTGATTTTAACGAGCTTGCTCCTGGAAGGTATTTATCAATCAGCGGAGAGGCTACAAAAGAAAGCGGCGTGCTCGTTAACGGATTTTTAGAGTTATTTGTAGATTCATTAGGCTTATACAAATCTGCAACAGTCTCCAATGGATTATTTAACGTAAGCTTGCTACTGCCTGCTGATTCAAAATCAGGCAAACATAAAGTTAGCATTGAAATATATAATACTGATCAAAATTCAAGAAAAATAAATTCAGGCAGTTTTGCAGACGAGTTTACTGTTTCACAGGTTTTGAAAGAGGTTAATATAGTCACTAAAGAAGATAGCATTGAACTGGATAAGGATTTTATTTTTACTGTCGATGCACGTGATCAGGCTGGCGACCTGATAACTCGCGACGCAAGTATAACAATTAATGACCCCCGCGGAAATCCATTTGTAAAAAAAGTGATTAAATCTGGAGAGCAACAGAGCTTAAGACTTTATCTTAATAATAGCCCCGGATATTGGAGCATTGAGACAACTGTAGATACATTTACCAAGAGAAAGTTATTCTATTTATCTGAGATACAGAAGATACAAACTAGTTTGATTAATGATACTTTATTTGTAACAAATATAGGGAACTCTCCTTACCGGGGGCCTTTAGAGATAACAATTGGTTCGCAGGTTGAAGTCAAGCAGATTAAGCTAGATGTTGGGGAGACTTAAAAATTAACTCTGCGTGCACCTGATGGAGATTATTCTATAAGTGTTTCTGATGGTGAAGAGGCGCAGAATCTTGGCAGCACTTTTTTGACAGGAAATGCTGTAAAAATAACTGATTTTCGCGAGGATGTAATAGAAACAATAACTAATCCATTGATCTGGTGGCTCGCAATTATTCTTTTTGTGCTTATAATTATTCTTGTACAAGTAAAAATAAGGATGCAAAAACCTCATCCGCCAATAGCTTCAAGTGAAATGGCGGCCCACGTTTCTCCAGTTATAAAAAACGAACAACACAGAGGTTTTGATTTCACCAAGAAAGAAACAACTCAAACAGCGCCAGTTACTGCTTCGGTTAATAAACCTGTTTTTAGCAATTCATCATGGCCACAGAAATCTACGCCCGCACAATTTTCTAAAGATTACTTTGCAGATTTCATGAAACAACCAATTGCGCCACAAGCTCCTAAAGTTGCACCTTCAACATTATTTGGAGAAAGCAATCAAGGAATCAGAGAACGAGCTTGTGCTATCGCTCTTTACGTTGGAGGCAGCTCCCCTACTTTAGAGCAACTCATGACTGGGGCATTATCAATGGCCCAAGAAAGCGGAGCAAAGATTTATGTCGATGGAAATTATAGGATAGCATTATTCTCTCCTAGACTGTTACATAGCGAAAATAACGAATCCAGCGCAATAAATGTTGCCCGGAGAATACAGGCTTTATTCTTAGAGCATAGCAGAGATCATAAAGAAGGGTTATTGTTTGGGATTGGGATTAATGACGGTGAAATAATAAGTGAAATAGAAGGCGGGAAATTCCATTTCACAAGCACTGGAAATTTGATAAGTTTAGCTAAGAGGATTGCTCAGTCATCTAATATGAAATTATTTATATCAGACTCTGTTAGGCGTAAAGTAATAAGTAATGTTAAAGTAGAAAAATCCCCTTTCAAGGGGGTTTGGGAAGTTACTCGCGTTATAGACCGCTCTCAAAGTAGAGATTTTATTAACAGATTTTCTGACAGGAACAGATGAGTAGTTTATTTAAGCGAATTATGTCTAAAAGAGAAGAGCCGGGCGTGGAGCTGATTGTTTTTGATTTTGATGGTACGTTAGTAGACTCCCGCGAATTACTTTTGCGTATTGTTA
>CAYSGT010000109.1:0-3505 GCA_964430805.1 Candidatus Woesearchaeota archaeon | reverse complement strand
TTTACAAAATTCTCTCCAGAAAAAATAAGGATATTTTTACTGTAATCCCAAAACACTAACAAACTCATCAGAGTTTTTTTGCGATTATTAATACGTAACCTGCTTCGTCCACTACTTTCTATTTATGGTTTTCTTTTTAAGTTTTATCGCGTTTTAATATTGAGCCTTATATCTGCCTCGCTTTTCTACCTTGTCTAACTGGGCTATTGTTTGTTTTGCTGTTTTTGACTGCCTTGTGTAGCCTTTGATTACTGACCGAAATGCTTTTTCGTAGATTGTTGGGTGCTTGGCTTCTAGGGCTTGCTTTATCAGGTGAAGGTCTACTGCCCGGTCTTCGATTCTAGGAGAATTGAATGATAGGCCGTAGTCTATGAAATAGACTTTACCGTCTTTCCCTAGGATCATGTTTGAAGTTGTAAGATCTCCGTGGATAATGTTAGCGTCATGGATTTTTGCTAAGTTGTTTCCAATTTTTTCACATACTTTTTGATAGTCTTTTATTTTGTCAAGATTTTCTGAAAGCTTTTTTCCTGCGATGTACCTCATTTCTATTTTTGACGTTTTTTCATCGGAAGATATGATTTTTGGAGATGGAATTATTTTGGATATTCTCTCTAGAATCTTTGCTTCTCCTCTGGTTCTTAATTTTCTTATTTTTTGATCTAATTCAGGATATCTGTAAGACTTTTCTATACGGGTTTTTGTTATAATGGTTCCTGTTTTTGTAATTACTGCTTCTGCACCTCTTGCAATTATTGTTTCTTTCATATTTTGTTAATCTCTCCATTTAAGACGCTACAACCAATTGCCACTAGCTCATCTTTACAATTATCTGGTATATCAAATAAAATAAATATTTTTTTATTTCTATTAAAAGCCATCCCAATTTCCATGATTGAATTAAAACCTATGTAGTTTTTTTGGCCATGTTTTTCATAATTTGCAACTAGGATTGCATCACTTTTTGCTAGGCTATTGTTAAAATCTTGCATTGCTTTTAATTTAACATTCTTTTCTTTGTTATAAAATTCGCTTGGTAATGGGATTATTACTTGATGGTTGTTTTTTTCTAGTTGTTTTTTAAGATTTTCATATTCTTTATGAAATTTCATGCTTCCAATTATTGAGATTATCATTTTATGCTCTCATGCCCTTTTTTGCAAATTTCTTAGCCATTTTCATTAATGTCTTTTGATCCATTACATCTGATTCACTTGATTTTCCTGACTGCAACATTTCCTTTAGCATTTTATATTGTTTTATGAGATTTCTAATGTCTGTTGTACTTACTCCCGAGCCTTTAGAGATTCTTTGAAGGCGGGATGTTTCTTTTTCCATTATTTCAGGATTTTCTATTTCATCTTTTGTCATTGAGTTTATTGCGTGCTTGTAACCTTTCATTTTCTGCTGGGATTCTTCGAGTTTTTCTGAGGATATTTTTTCTTTTGCTTTTCCAAGGCCTGGAATCATGGACATTATTTTGTCCATGCTGCCAATGGACTCCATGGATTCAAGTTGTGATTGAACGTCTCTAAGAGTAAGCTTTCCTTCTTCGATGTTCTTTTGGGTTTTCTTTAGGTTGTTTTCGTCTGTAGCTGTACGGATCTTTTCCATTAATGCTTCTAGGTCGCCCACGCCAAGCATACGCCCTAGAAATGCTTCTGGGTTAAATTGCTCGAGGTCTGCTGGTTTTTCTCCTGTACCAATAAATACTACTGGAACTTGTGCTTCGAAACATGAAGTTAATGCTCCTCCTGCTTTAGCAGTAGAATCCATTCTTGTAATAATTACTCCTGTAATATCTACAGCACTTTTGAAAGTTGTCGCCTGCTTTTTTGCGGTTTGACCAATATCTGCAGGGATTACCAGCAAAATTTCTGTTGGTTTAGCTATTTTTGATATTGATTTGATTTCTTTAATTAGATCTTCTTCGAGTGCATCTCTACCTGCTGTGTCTATAATTACTAAGTCATATTTTGACATTTCTTTATCATATTGTTTCCATATTTTTACTGGATCTTTTTCATTTGGATTAATGAAACATGCAACATTGATTTTATCACATAGTTGTTTAAGTTGAGTGGAAGCTGCGGGTCTATGAACGTCGAGTCCTATTGCACAGACTTTACTCCCTCTTTTTGAATAGTATAATGCAATTTTTGAAATTGTAGTTGTTTTACCTGCTCCGTATAATCCTAACATCATGAATTTATTTGTTTTATTTGGTTCAAGCTTTAATTCTCTTTTTTCCCCCAAGATATTTTTTAATTCATCGTGTAGTAGTTTGATTATATGTTCTTTTTTTTCAATACCCTTTAGCCTTTCATCTAGCGCTGATTTCTTTATTTTCTGGGTGATATTTAGAACTAACTGTACATTGACATCTGCTTCAATTAAAGATCTTTGGAGATCTTTGACTACTGAGTCTACTAAAGTTTTATCGAGGAATATAGCGTTTGCTATCTTGTCGGTTGCTTTTTTTATTGCGCCTGAAAGCTTATCTAACATATAATTGCGAGTTTATTTGGGATTAATAAAGTTGTGTTTTTGATGTTTTTGAATAATCCTTATAAACTATGATTCTATCGATAATGTATGAAGAGTGGTATATGGGTTTTTATTGCTTTAGTTTTAATTTTATCTTTAATTTTTTATTTTAATTTTTTTGGAACTAAGGATTTAGTTAGTAAGTTAGACAGGGCCATTACGGGGAATCAGATACTTGAAGATAATGGGCTTGTGAAAGAAACTCAAGAATTTAAGGCCGGAGCTAGTCTTGGTTTTTTTAATAATGGGGGGGCTTCTTTGAGTCCAGATTCTTCGAGCTCGTCTGATTCTTTAGACTCTTCTGAAAACTCTGATTTGTCAGATTCTGAATCTGGTTCTGAATCTAATTATGATTCTAGCTCTGGTTCTGAATGTGTTATTGAGAGTGTTTCTTGGAGCGATAAGATTGTTGAATTTGGCGAAAATGTTCAGATAGTTGTTTATGGCGAGGGGTGCGATAAGCAGAAGTTTGATGTTGAGATTTTTGAGAAAGATACTTTTTTTAGAGATAAAGTGACTGTTCTTGAAGATTATTTTGTAAATGGTCGCGCTTTGATTGATTGGGAGATTAATTCTGATTTCAATTATTTATTTGATGAGCTCTTCGAAGGCGAGGAGTTGGAACTTTATTTTGAAGTTAATTTTAATAATTCTAAATTGGTTTCTTCTTTGTTGACTGTTTCTAAGGAAGAGGAGGGCGTGCTTTTGCAGTCGGTTGATAATCCAAATAATTTTGTAACAATTACTGAGAAAGATGGGCAAAGCACTACAAATTATCCTATCGAGATGGGAAGATTATTTATTCATGCAGAGTTACTCAATTATCCACAAGTTTTGATTAACGGGGTTCCAGTAACTACTCAATCAGATGTAAAGTCTAGATGGGCAGATGGAAGTGCAAAACATGCAATACTTTCTTTTTATATCCCTCAATTAAATTCTAATCAACCAGTTATTG
>CAYSGT010000108.1:0-3630 GCA_964430805.1 Candidatus Woesearchaeota archaeon | reverse complement strand
ATGAAAACCTCACAAGGGACGTAGAAGAAAAAACTGAAGAACTTCTAAACCTAAAGTCTGGATGGGATAAAAAAGAAGAAGAAACTGTGTCCAAAGTAAAAAGACTAATAACAGACATATCCAAAGGATTCAAAGTAAATGAAAAATTAATAGGAATTCAAATTCTAGCAGGAGTGCAAGACGGCAGAGAGCAGCAAAAAGAGCAAAACACACTAATGCCTTGCACAAAATGCAACGTAGGCAACTTACAAATCAGGTTCTCAAAGAAAAGCAGGCGCAGTTTCGTCGGCTGTAGTAACTATCCACAATGCACTGCAGTTTACTCCCTCCCACCAAACGCAATGATAAAAAAGACTGATAAAAAATCAGAAAGAAATCTACCAATTTTAGTAGCTTTAAGAAAAGGTAAACGCCCGTGGGAATTCGAGTTTGACCCTAATTGGAAACCAGATCCTAACTATCAAAAAAACCTTGAGTCCAAGTAGGGGTTTTTTGCCCTGATCAAAGTGTTCTATCAAGACACACTTTGACATAAGAAAGAAAGCAAACCAGAAGAAAAATAGATTAATTAATATCAGTAAAATAAAGTAAAATTAAACCAATAGCAATCATCGCTATTGCAAATAGTTTATGCCTCCAATTTATATCTTTAACAATCTTAATTCCAAAAGAGAAAGCTACCCATTCAAAAAATAAAACAAATAATGGTTGAGCAGCACTAACCACAGATACAATAGTAGCAGGTAACCCTTCCATTGCTAAATAAAGAGTTAATAAACCTCCCAAAGTAAGCAGCTCACTAACAAAAGTTAATTTTACATTCTTAATTTCAGAAATAAATCCAACCCTATATTTCTTTTTTAAAAGTAAAATTAAAGCAAACCACCCCATAACCAGGCTATTTATTGCTGTTCCGTTCCAAGCACTTATTTGGGATACGGCGATCTTAGCAAAAAACTCGTGAAAACCTGCTCCAATAGCAACAACAGATATTGACCATATAGCAAGATTAATTTTTAATTTTTTTATTCTTACATTTAATAGTAAAACGCCAATCAGAACAATAGCCATTCCGAGATAACCAAGTAAAGAAAATCGCTCATTAAGAAATAAGAAAGATAATATTGCAACAATAATTGGATAAATATAAACTAAACCAACAGCATGGGAAGAGTCATGTTTGGATAACATGAAGTAGTAAAAACAAATCTGAACCCCCATAACAAGCCCTGCTAAAATCGGAAAAAAATAATCCGAAATTGTATAAGTGTTCCAGCTTAAAAAGAGCGCTAAAATAAACCCAAAAATTATATTTGTAAATGCGCTAACCATAGCAAAGCCAATGATATTCTTAACTCTTAATTGAGCTATGTAAGTGTCAAATACATTCATGAGCCCCCAAATTGCAGGAGAAAGTATTGCGAAGAATAATGCCCAATTCATATTCAAATATTTGAAATCTAGTTAATAAACATTCATTAAATGAAGCTCCCAGACGCAGCAAGCTGCGGGGTAAGCCCCAGACTGGAATCTAACTGCCAAGGGCACAATTTCCTAAATAAACTTTATATCTTTCTCTATTCGCTTCTAAAGCATTAGAATCTGCAGAGACAACATCATTCCTCATCCTAGATAAATAGTCTACGCTTTTACCTATTTCTTCGCAAACTGAAAACTGCCAAGGCATTGCCTCTTCAAGAGCTCTCCCTTTTTCTTGTAATTCAAAAATATCTCTTTCTATAAGTAATGCAACATGTTCCCTTTCTTCTCCAGTCCAAGCCCTACTTACCGTTAACCCTCGATGTTCTGCCATAAAAATAGGAAAAATCTAGGTATTTAAGAGTAGCTAAAAGGAGTTTACTTTCCACTTCTATCCCAAGCTCTCAAACTAGGACGCACTTTAAGCGTAGGAGAATGTCCTCTTCTCGTTATCAAACCACGAGATTGTTTACCCGCAGAAGTAAGTCCGCGCTCTGTTCTTCCCTTATGATGCCCTTCATAAATCCATTTCATAGTCCGGTCATTTTTAATTTCAGGCATTTGAGGATCAACTAAAATTACTTCAAAGAAATAATGCTTTCCATCTTTTCCAATCCAGTAAGAATTCAAAACTTCTAAATTGTTAAAATACTTAGAGGCACGCATTTCGGCAACCCACCTATAACTCATTTTCAAAGTCTTGCGATTAGTCTGCTTTCTAGTCTTACGCCCCTTTACTTCAACCCGCCTTCTGGTTCTGCCTCCTCGCATAATCCGAATACGAGCAACAACAAACCCCCTCTTTGCCTTGTAACCAAGTCCTCTAGCCCTATCAAGCCTAAGAGGTTTATCAACTAATACAATAGCTTCTCCAGCTCTCCAAGCAATCATTCTTTCACGCATAGTGGCAGTGTCCGGCTTTTTCCAAGCTTCGCGCATATAATGATACATACTTTGTGCCATGAAGAGTTTTGTAAAACACCATTTAAAAAGTCTTCCATTTGTAAAAATGGAACGAATTAGAAATTATCAAATTTCTAAACCTTATGTTCACCGAACAGAACGTACCTAATAACCAGGTCTATCAAAAGACATCAGAACCTTTGTTTCCAACTAAATATCTATGTCTTTGTGCCTGGTCAAAACCATCTTCTTTTGGGAGCCTTATAAAATCAGGCCCCTTCAAAATATCAAAATAAATACTCCTTCCGTCATATTTCGGAATTATAGTGCGCGCTAGGTTTTCAGGGGCAATAGTCGCAAATCCAGAAGGATCGGTTATCATCAAATAATCCCACTTTTCTCTCATAGACGGATGTTGAACCGCGCGAAGAAAAAAGTCTATATTCTCTAAAGTGACTGGTAAAGGAGATATATACGCCCCATCTCTTTGTAATTTTCTTAGAGTATTTTCAACTAATTCAATGTCCATAGGTCTTGGCCAAGAAGGCAACTCGCTATCCAAAACAGTATAAGGAGTTTCGCCAACAATATAGACGACCCTAACTCTCTGTCCATCGAGCAAGTCTTCCTTAGACAGGCCATGAGGTGCAAAGGCCTTGCGCGCTGGAGTGCCTGCGCAACCAGCTAAAGCAACGACGAGCAATCCGGAAAGCTCTAATTTCATGAAAATAAAATAAAATCTAGCTTATTTATATTTTGAGTTTGCATCTGTCAAATTCAAAAGTGTTTCACACATAGGCCTTTGGGTATAGCGATTAATAAAAAGAGCAATAAACTTTTGTAAGGAGCAATACCAAAAAGATCTGGGCAGCAAAGGAGAATCCTCTTATTTTTGCAAATTATCTAAGGATTTAATATCACGGTGCCATTCACTTTAGAAATATAATTAATCCCTGCAATAAAGTCCCCCGTAACCTCTTCCACAGGAAGAGAAAGAGCATGTTTTCCCTCATCGGTTCTAATATATACTGTGTCTCCATCAATAATACTAATGGTATAATGAACTCCCGATATCGTTGCAGGTAAAACAAACTGTCTAGAATATCCGTCGGGAGAGCTCACTGCAAGATGGATTTCTTGCTGAACCTGCAATGCAGTCTCCTGCACAAGAGTATTCCTATTAGCTTCTCTTTCATATGCAGTGTTTTGATGAAGAATTAGTAAAAAAATCAAAAAAGAAAATGCAAA
>CAYSGT010000107.1:0-3663 GCA_964430805.1 Candidatus Woesearchaeota archaeon | reverse complement strand
ATATATTTAAGATATTGAAAAGAAACATCAACATCTGGGTTTCCTCCATGTCTTCTATGTTCTTCAAGAGTATCCTTTCCTCCAGAAAAGGCATATTTCTTTATTTTTCTCTCAACTTCTTTTTCATCATCAGTGGTATATATTGCAGCCCCTTGCGAAGAACCCATTTTTCCATCCATTCCAGTAAGAGGCGGGAGAAAACTACATTGTATTGAAGCAGGTTTATTATATCCAAGCTTAGGTAAAATATCTCTTGTCAATCTAAAATGAGGATCTTGATCAATAGCATGAGGAATAAGACAGGGAATATTCTTTCCTTTAATAACTGATGGCAAAAATGCAGGAACTGCTTGCATAGAGGTGTACCAAATCTGCCCTATATTCGAACTCTCATTTAATCCAAAACTAGACTTAACCATTGAAAAAGTAATCTTCTTAGCAACCTTACAAGCTTCAGGATAAATAATAGATGCATGCTTAGTATCAACTAAAAAGTGTGTTTTTTTAGGATTAAATCCAATAGCAATCACGTCCAGAAAATCTTCTTCCATTTGTTTCTGAATTTCTTCATAAGTTTTGTCTCTAAAGAAGAACTTCTCATCATCCGTAAACTGAATCCATAACTCAACATCAAAAGCATCTTGCAACCATTTAGTAAAAACCAAAGGCATCAAATGTCCCAAATGCATTTTTCCACTAGGGCCTCGTCCAGTATAAAGGAAGAACTTATTTCCTTTAGAATACTCGTCAAGCAACCACTTAAGATCGCGATGAGCAAAAAATATTTTTCTATCTAACATGAAATTCTTTCCGGCAATCTTCTCGAGCTTTTTAAGCAAATCATCAGATATAGATTCAACCCCAAACTGAGAAATAATTTTAGAATAATCTACCTTGCCAGTAACTTCCCAAGGAGTCACATTAAAATTATCTTCAGCCATAACAAACTAACTGTAAAACACAATATAAACGTTTCCGTCAACAACCTTTTTATACTATATCTTATTTGAGATATAAAGAGTGTCAGAATGGGTTTCATAAAAGCAGGTTTTACAGGAGGATTTTTAGGAATAGTAATAAGCATAGCACATATATTCGTAAACTCAGAAATCTTGGAAAAGTTATCTTCAGTCGGCTTATACGTAGCAAATTTCTTCGGAAAGGCATGCATTAACACCGAAGAAATTCAATGCACCTTAGCAGAAAGATTCACGACAATTTTAGCAACAATTGTGGGAAACACAATAGCATATTTCATAATATTTGCACTAATTAGTATGGGTTTTAGTATAATAAAAATGTGGTTCAAATCAAAACCAAAAGAACCAGAAACACTTTCAGCCCCTCAGATGGCACAAACACAACCGCAACAAGTTCAAATAGAACCCCCACAAGGACAACTTCCACAGCAAGATATTCAGGTTCAAATCAAGCAACCAGAGCCCCAAGTAGTTCAGCAGCCAGAACAAAAAGAAATCGCTCAAAAAGAGAAGCGCCCAAAAAAGAAAGCGAAAGTAAATAAAAGATCTAAAAAGAAGTAACTTCTATTCTAGTTAATTAGATTCTTCAACTTCGTCTTCAGAATCTTTATCTAAATCAGTCATATCTTCGTCTACTACATCAAGCTCTAACTCTTGCAGTATTGCAATTATTTTGTCAAGCTTTGCATTAATTTGACTCAAATCTGCAGAATTATTTGATTGTGAAAAGTTACTTCCCCTATCTCCTCTGTCGCCTTGCTGTCCGAAACATTCACTGCAAAATACTGGTTTGCTTCCAGTAGGCCTGAATGGAACTTGGCATTTCTTATTGCATTTACTGCAAACAGCATCATACATCTCAACACTTCTTCTCTCAGAATTTCTATCGCGACTAAATCCTCCTCGATCGCCTCCGAAACCTCGGTCACGGCCTCCATCTCTAGATCTTCCGCCAAATCCTCCGCGTCCTTGTGGTCTAAAATTTCCCATATCCAAATGTTAAAATCTGACTATTTAAATGTGCTTAATCTATATAGATAAAAAATCTAATTAAATCTAGGATGTGCTCTCATAATTACTTTTGCATAAAATGGAAGTAGGCCTATAGGGTCTTTTAGTTCACATTTAGGGATAAATGCTCTTGTATCGGAGTTAGTGCTATTGGGATTCATTGATGGAGGAGTATTAACTGTAATCATCGAACCATCTCTATAGGCAGATATAACTATGGAGGGACCCTTAACTCGTTGAGCACCTGTAGCTAAAAACTCTGCAATTGCAAAATCTTTAGATCGGTCCATTCTTGCTTCATAATCTCTAGGCGGATAATCAGTCATAAGATTCTTTCAAAAAAATGATTTATAAACCTGCCTAAATCTTTTTTCTTCTCAGTAAATTAGCATTCGTAACAACAGTAATTGAAGACAAAGCCATAGCAATCTCGGCCACAACAGGATGCAAAACTCCTCCAACTGCTAAAGGAATTGCAACGATATTATAAGCGAATGCCCAAAACAAGTTCTGCTTAATTTTCTTAAATGTAGCCTTAGATAAATTAATGGCCTGGACTACTCCAACAAGAGAACCTTTAACAAGAACAATATCTCCTGCTTCAATAGCAATATCTGTTCCTGTTCCCATAGCAATTCCAACATTGCTTTGTTTTAGTGCTGGAGCATCATTTATTCCGTCACCAATAAACGCAACCATTCCACCATTCTGCAATTCTTCAACTTTCTTTGCCTTATCTTCAGGAAGAACATTAGCAATTACTTCTTTAATTCCAACTTGTTCAGCGATAGCCTTAGCAGTCCTTTCATTATCCCCGGTTATCATAACGCTTCTGTATCCATTTGCATTCAATCTTCCTATTGCTTCCACAGAATCCTCTTTTATAGCATCAGCCACGGCAATAGCGCCAATAACTTTCTTATTTTCAGAAACAATCATTACAGTCTTTCCGGCAGACTCAAATTTAATAATCTCTTTTTCAAAGTCAGAATATTTTATTTTCTTATCATTCATCAAAGCTCTGTTTCCAATTACTACTTCTTTGCTTCCTATCTTTCCAACAAT
Source organism: Candidatus Woesearchaeota archaeon (assembly GCA_964430805.1). Lineage (GTDB taxonomy): Archaea > Nanobdellota > Nanobdellia > Pacearchaeales > GW2011-AR1 > SICU01. Next base: position 607 of record CAYSGT010000107.1, on the reverse strand, counting down.
GCCCTTGCCTCGAACAATGCTAAAAGAAGTAACTTTTTTGTATTTTTTAAGATTAGCTTTAGAAACTATTGCATGAGCAATTGGATGCTCGCTTAATTTTTCTAGTGTTGCAGCACCCTCAAGTAAATAACTTTCTTTAACCTTTGAATAGATATCGGTAACCTCAGGCTTTCCTTTCGTGATAGTTCCAGTTTTGTCGAATACAACAATCTTAATCTCTTTCATTGTCTGAATTGCTTCTCCTTTTCTAATCAAAATTCCACGTTTTGCACCCATTCCAGAGCCAACCATCAGTGCAGTTGGCGTAGCAAGACCTAAAGCACAAGAACTAAAACAGCTACACCTACACCAATAGCTCGGCTTAAGTCTCCGGAAAAGAACCACCAATTAGCAAAAGTTAAAACAGCTAAGGTCAAAATTATCGGAACGAAAACAGAAGTTATTTTATCAGCTAATCTTTGTATGGGTATCTTAGAACTCTGTGTTTGTTCGACTAACTCAATTATATGCGCAAGGAATGTATCATTTCCTACTTTAGTAGCTTTTACATATAAGATGCCGTCCTGATTTATTGTGGCTCCTATAACTGGATTTCCCTTTTTCTTTT
>CAYSGT010000106.1:1379-3860 GCA_964430805.1 Candidatus Woesearchaeota archaeon | reverse complement strand
GATAGTGAAGATTAATATTAAATGGCACTAACGACATACCGTTCAATGTTGTCCTTACTGCAGGCATGTCGTTTGTATTACCTATTGTAATCCCTGCAACGTTTGAACCAGCAGATGAGCCAAGATAAGGAACTCCGCGCCAAACTGCGTGTTGAATTGGACCCTCTAAAAGCCTGTTTTTCAATTCACTTGATAACTGCCAGGTATTTCCTCCGCCTACAAATATTCCCTCTGCTTTTGCTAGCGGATCTTCCTTTCTACCAAATTCAGTATTCTCAATCAATCTTAATTCGTATCCCATTTCTTGAAAAGTTGGAGCTAATGCATCTCTGTAAGCTTGATGACCCATCCCACCTGGATTTGCATAAGGGATAAAAGTGATAACTTTACGATTTCCAAATAAATCTTTTATTTGCTCTCTAGCGTGTGCAAAGAATTTTCCACCCTGAAATCTAGTACTGCTAACTAAAAGACGATCTTCAACTATGGTTTCAACCATAATATTTTTCAAATATTGCCCTATTTAAGCATTTAGGAGCTCTAATTAATTCTTATCACTCTAAACCTTACAATCTCAATAAATCCAGCATCTCTAATGATCTTCATCCCGACAATCATTATAAGAATTTTAATAATAAACAAAGTTAAGGCGTTACACTAAATATCTAACGCCCAGACCAGCAATGAGACCATTTTGGTATATTAGTGGGCAGGTTTATGCACAAGTAATATACAACATTTCAAAGACTTAGGGAGTATAAAAGCATTGTCGACCACGGAGGCGTGACATAAAAATCACTATAAACCATGCCAAATAGCACGTTTTATCGGTAAAAAACCGATAAACCATGCCAAATAGCAAGATTTATAAAGATTTAAAAGAGATAATAAGTATGGTCACAAAGTATGAGGTATTTGAAACAGTTTACAAATATCAACATCCAATAAAACCCATAGAAGTTTTAAAAATATTAAATAAAAATGAGCGAGAATATGATAACGTACTTCGTCTTTTTACCGAATTAGTGAATGAAGATCTTCTTGTAAAAACACCTTACGGCTTTCAAGTTAAGAAGAATGACAAATCAAAAACCCTTTATGATATTATTTATCATTGTTTAAGCAACGATTTGAATTATAATTCCCTGATAGATTCAAGCCTCATGCAATTTGTAAGTTTAGCTTTAAAGCAAAAAGAAATAACTTCTAAAGATGTAAACTTAAGTCCAAAAACTTTAAAGAAATATATAGATGTCTTGAATGAAAATAGTTTAATTCTGATTATCTCAGAAAAACCTCTAAGAGTTAAAGTATTTTATAACATCCTTTTGAATAATCTTCTAGTATATTTTGGATACAAGCACGAGGTCATAACTGAAGATAGTACTGATTACCTTGAAGAAATATCTCGAGAACTTGCTTTATTTAAAAAATTAAGAAAAGGAAAAGAGCAGAGATATAAGCAAATAATAGAGGAATTAGAAGTATATTTTATACATCATAGTCTTTCTTTAGAGGGTAATCCTATTACTTTGCCTCAAACAAGAAGAATATTAAAAGATAAGATAATCCCATCAAATCTTAGAACTTCAGATGTTGATGAGATAAAAAATTATCAAAAAGCTCTTCTTCAGATGATTCAGGACAGTCAAAGTAAAAGACCCATAACAATTCCAACTATCCTCAATTATCACGAGTTAGCTATGGCCAACAACTCTGAAATTGCAGGAAAAATAAGAAAAATAGAAGTTTATATTAAAGGAAATCCCCAATTTAAGACAACTAAAGCAGATAAGTTAGAAGAAGAGTTAAATAAGTTGTTAAAAGAATATAACGACTTTATTAATAAAAAATCCTCATTAAAAGAAACTTTGGCCTTTGCAGTTTATTTTCATAATGAATTTCAGCACATTCATCCATTTATAGATGGAAATAGTAGGACAACCAGATTAATAACTTTTCACTTGTTGCAATCAAAAGAGATACCCATAACAGATATACCTTTTGGCCTTTTAGACGAATATCTTAACTATACTAAAGGCTCAAAAAAAAGAGAAGACCAAAAACTTTACCGAACTTTACAGAAGATATTACTATTCAATCTAAAGAAGATAAATGAAAAGTTGAAATAATATTTTAGCAAGCATTAGCAATGTTTGCGTTTTTAGCGGGCTGTTTTATGTCAAGGTGTATCTTGATAGAACACTTTGAGATCCAAAAAACTACTCAAAGTTTTTTTGATGTAAAATTAATATACAACATTCTAAAGACTTGTAGAGTTTAAAAGTATTGTCGAGATCAAAAACATCTTACCCAATAGTTAGAAAAATTTAAATTTTATTTAACTGATAAACTATTAAATATAATCTTTACAGCTTCTTCTGCAGATTTAGCTTTCAATATTGGTTTAAGTTTTCTTTTGTCAAGAGACTTACCGGCTACGTCTTTAGCAATTCCACCAGAAGAAAAAATTGCTATAGT
>CAYSGT010000106.1:0-1369 GCA_964430805.1 Candidatus Woesearchaeota archaeon | reverse complement strand
CTGAGCTACTTCTTGAAGAGTTCCCAACCCTCCTTCAATAATTATAGCCCCATCTACAGAATTTGTAATTATTTGTGAGCGGGCAAATCCAATACCTGTTGGTATAATTAGAGAGCAAAATTTGTTGGCATGCGACTTATTATCACTTGCAATAATCCCTACAGTCAAACCATTATGGTCTGAAGCACCCATGCTAGCAGATTCCATAACTCCAGTTAATCCTCCAGTATAGACTACAGCTCCACTTTTGGCTAACAATTTTCCAACTTCGTAAGCCAATTTTTTAGCATATGGCGTACAATGGTCTCCATCTGAACCAAAAACAGCTATCTTGGGAGAAAATCTTATAGCCGTATGAAAATTTATTTCTCTTTGAGGAATTATATAAAAAAGAACGCGAGTATGGCCATTTGTTTCTCTGATTTCTTTTTCAATTACAAATCCTACATTTATTATCATCTTTCTAACCGTTTCTATATCATCTTGAGTAGAGAAACCGAGCAGGATTTTACCTTCTGGAGCTAGATAATTCTTGCTTTCTTTAAGAAAGCGATTAAGAACACCATAATTCTCATCAAAAAGACCATAGGTAAGAGGCACGGAAGGATCCGCTTTCCTATTCCAATAAGGGGCGTTAAATAGAATACGATTAAATGGTTCTTGAGGGATCTTTGCGAATAGATCTGATTCTATTACCTTAATTTTATCTGAAACCTTGTTATCTCGTATGTTTTTCTCTGCAATAGAGCAAGCATAATGATTAATATCAGTTGCAATAACTCTTTTCGCTCCTGCTAAAGCAGCGAAAATGGCTAGAATTCCACTACCAGTTCCGATATCTAAAACAGTCATGCCTTCAGAGATGTCCCAGTTCTGCATAAAAAATTGTGGGGCATAACTATACTTTGGAGAAACAACTTGAGGGTGAACCCATAAATTCTTCCCTTTCACTTCAGTAATATATTCTCCCTTATGCTGAAGAGATTTTTGAATAAACTCATTTACATTACTAATTATCTTAGATTCTTCCATATTTTATGAGGTAAATTGTTTTATATAGAACTTATGTTAATATATTTCTTATAAACACAAGATTTATATATCTAAAATGAATAAATAAGGAATGAAGATCAATTTAGATGTGAAAGATAGAAAAATAGTTCACCAACTTGAAATCAATGCGAGACAGCCTACGACCTCAATAGGGAAGAAAGTCGGTTTAAAATCAGATGTGGTGGCTTATCGTATTAAACGTCTTGAAAAACAAAATATTTTGAATGGATACCTTGCATATGTCAATTTTCATAAACTAGGCTATACCGATTTTGGTGTTTATCTAAGCTTACGTTATGGTAATCAGCAAAAAGAA
>CAYSGT010000105.1:0-3878 GCA_964430805.1 Candidatus Woesearchaeota archaeon | reverse complement strand
CTTATTATGAGCAATATTCAGATTACGCTGAATCAGATGTTTTAATCTTTAATTCCTTAAAATATCTGATAGAAACAATAATGGACAGAAAACCAGCAACAGAAATAGAAATAATTGATGAAGCCGATGAGTTTTTAGACGGGCTATTCCAACAAGAAGATATCAACTTAACAAGGCTTGGAAACAGTTTTTCAACAATAATTCCAGAATCAGCAGATGCAAAAGAAACAGTTAGAGAAATTCAAGAGCTAATAAGACTGGAAGAACAAAACAAACGAGCTCTGGGAATAGATGAAAATCAAGTCCACACTTTAGAAGAAACAAAAATAAAAAAACTCTTTGAACTTCTGCTAAAAGACAGAGAATTAGAATCTGAAATCTTAGTAGATGAAACAAACTACTCTAATAAGGCGCTAGAGTTAGCAAAAAACTTTGAAGAAATGACTGAAGAAGTTTATTTAACCTATAGAAAAGAAGAAGAAAATTTATTCATAAAGTTAGTAAGCACAAATCTATCTCAAAAGATAGCCGAGCTGCTAGATAAAAGCAAAGTTCTTCTATTTATGTCTGGAACTTTGCACTCTAAAAATGTATTAAATCACATCTTTGGAATAAATGACTTCAAGACCGTTGAAGCAGAAACTCTCCAGCAAGGAGCAATAGAGATAATGATGACTGGAAAAGAGCGTGATTGCAAATACGCAAACTTCAACGACGGCAGTCATTCAAGAAAAGACTATTTAGAAGCCCTAAACAAAACAGTAGAAAAAGCAAAAAGACCGACGTTAATTCATGTAAACGCATTCCAAGACCTCCCAAATGATGAAGAAAAATCAAAATATCTACTAACTCAATTAACAACTCAAGAATCTCTAAGAGAAACACAAGGAGAAGACAAAACTGGCCGAGCTATTTCAATATTTAAACAAGGACTAAACAATAAATTATTCACGACAAAATGCTCAAGAGGAATAGATTTCCCAGGTAACATGTGTAATTCAGTGGTCTTCACCAAATACCCCAACCCAAATATCTCAGACACTTTTTGGAAAATATTGCAAAAAACACATCCAGACCATTTCTGGGATTTCTATCGAGACAAAGCATACCGCGAATTTCTTCAGCGAATTTACAGGGCAGTAAGATCAGTAAACGACCACGTTTATATTCTCTCGCCAGACATTAGGGTCATACAATCAGTAAGAAAATTACAGAACGGGCAAGTTTAAAATAATCTAGTTCTTAGACCCCACATGAAAAAGTCTAAACTTATTGTTCTAGCAATATTCATTTTTGTCCTTAATATAATCTGGGAATTTTCACATTATAGATTATATATAGATTTAACAGGAATTCCTTCAACTATCCATCTAATAATTGCAAGTTTTACAGATTTAATTTTAATATCCTTTATATTTTTAATTATCTCCATTTTCAGAAAAAGCATGGACTGGATTGAAAATCCAAGAAAGGAAGACTATGTTTTTATTATCTTCTTAGGAATATTAATCGCAGCAGCAATAGAAATTTATTCTGTGTCAAATTGGAGATGGGCTTATACTAAATTAATGCCCACAATTTATGGAGTTGGAATTAGCCCATTAGTTCAATTATTTACTACGTCGATACTAGGTTTATGGTTGCAGAAGAAATCCAACTTCTAAAGATGCATATTTGGAAACAGAAGATTAGTGGTTTTAGGGTAAATTTTGAAGAAAAACGGTCCCATTTGAATCAATACATCTTACTGGATCAAATTCAATTGAAACATTCCTAGAAGCAATGCCCTCTTCAAAGTCTTCTATAGTCACATTATTATCATTCTTTTCCTCAAAATATTTTGCAATGTTGTAGGACGCTAAAGCTCCGGCTGAAGAAATAGCAAGCATTATTACTGCAAGGGTGAGTATCTTTAACATCATTGGTTACATAACACTCCTTATATAAATGGCATTTAGACTTCAAATACCTTTGAAGTATCTTTCATACAAAAAATTTAATTAGAGCTGAACATAGCTACCACCAACACACGTGCAATTAGCTAAGCCATCATTGCATTAATATTTAATCAGAGATAAGTTTGCAAAAATAAGATAGTAAGCAATCTCTTGTTAAAAGATCTAGAAATTTAGAGAAAATCCCCATCTTTTGATGAGTCTCCAGTCCAACTTTTGATTAAACCTGAATTATTCAAACTTCTCAAGAATAAAATACTTGGCTCGCTTTGGAGTAGTTGAAATTCAATCTCATGGTTAAAACAACTGTAGGGTTTCTCTCAACTGGCTCGCCCTAAATGAATGATAAAGTATTTGAATGACAATATATCCGTAAATAAATGAATATCAAATTTGAAGTGATAGACATAACTAAAAGAAAACTAAGAATGACTGATTTTAACTGGAGCCATATCAACAAGAAGCATCCAGAGATTGCATCGCAAAAAGAAAGAATAACTGAAAGTCTAGAAAAACCAGATAAAATTATAGATTCATTAAAAGATGAAAACACTAAATACTACTATAAATACTACAAAAATCTTTCTCCTCCGTTTCAATTTATTAAGACCATAGTAAAATACTTAAACGGAGAAGGGTTCATAATCTCATCACACTTCGTGAGAGCAATAAAATGAAAAACTATAATTCAATAGATATATACTATGACGAGCTAACAGACTTTTTAGAGATATCTTTCGGCGTTGCACCTGAAACAGAATATACTGAAGACATGGAAGATGAGGTTATGGTTACCAAAGACAAAAAAACAGATGAAATTAAAAGCATAGGAATTCTAAATTTTAAAAAGATGACAAAAGAGTTGATTCTCAAAAGAATACTTAACAAATTAGGTATGTCGATGCCTTTGGATATTACAGTTTCTAAAAATTAAGTTTATTACAAAAACCGACAGAAATATGGCTCGATAAAGCTTAATTTCTAATAAAAACTGTTATCAAACGAGGAGACTCTTTTTTATTATATTTTCTAAAACTATAATCTCGTAAAAAGTTTTTATCTATCGTTCCTTCACGTGTAATTTGTATTTTTCTTAAAATATTACAGAAGCATTTAGCGACCCTTGGACTTCATCTTGATAGATACTAACATCAAAGTTACCAGAGAAACCTAATAGATTAAAAGTTGCCCCAAATAAAGGACCAGTTCTATGATCATCCCCAAAACTATCTTGACTTAGTCCTAAGAAAAAGTTATCTAGGATAGAATGACTATAATCAAATTGGGTTGGAAAAACCAGGGCATCAAGATGCATAGATTTATCTCCATTGGGTCTGTCAAATTCAATATATCTTATATTCAATAAATTCCCCATAGCTGCTGGATCCAAAGCCTTGTTAAAATTAATATTGTGTAATGGAGAAGGATCTGTCCCAAATAAAGGGTTAGGTGCCCAAATACCTGTAGAACCTAAGAGTCTTCCAGTTTTTGCTTTTGTTGGGAAAAAAGTCTCATTATATCCAAGAGTAAAGTTTGCCATAGTAAATTGAGGCCCTGGAATATCTCCTACTTGATTATCTACATAGAGAACATCTAATGCAGGTTGCATATTAAACCCTCTTTTTGTAGTTTCATCTTGGTCAGTTAGTGATGGAAAAATTAAACCTCCAATATATCTCGCTTGTTCTTTCTCTCTTTGCATTCCTGCTACAGGTTGAAAGCCCCAGAAATTTCTAAGCCCGACCATGCCAGCTAAACCTGGTTGCACATCACCTGAAACTTCTTTAACTAGGCCACCGACTAATAACTCTAAATCATCAGTTTTATGCATATAAAGAGCACGTCCAAAAGAAACGTCCTTATTTGTTCCTGTAAATTTTAGGACTCCTCCTCCGAAACTCCAATCATTATTCGGATTGTAAG
>CAYSGT010000104.1:0-3897 GCA_964430805.1 Candidatus Woesearchaeota archaeon | reverse complement strand
TTTTACATTGAAACTGATGTTTTGAACATATTAAAGTCAAAAGCAAAAGAGGAAGGAATAACAATATCTAAGTTGTGTAGAGAGAAACTTAGGGAGTATGGTTTACTTGTTAAAGTCTTTGAGGTTTTGGAGGAGATTAAGAAGAAGGTTTCTTAGATTAATATTGTTTATCTTAAATTTTTGTTGTTGAATAAACACAACGCTTATATATTTGAGAAATATCTTAGTTTATGCGCAAGAAGTTGATGCTCATTGCTATCTCTCTTCTTTTTCTATCCGCTTTCATCTTTTTCACAACTGCTCAATTAACTCAACCTAGCCAAAATCGAACTATTCCGGGGGAACAATTAACTAACAGAGGAGAAAATTTTGAGACTCGTTGTACAAATGTGAATTGTACCACTAAGGTTTTTTCATATGACAAATACTTTAATCGTAATGGTCAGTGGGAAGAAATAAGCGAAAACTGGTATAATTGTGGAAATGAATTTTGTACTCAGAATTATTATTATAATGTCACGGCACACAATGATGGTTTGATTTACATAAACTTAGAAAATCAACAAGTTTCTTATCAAGTAAGTTCTATTGCTAATATTCCTGTAATTAACTCAATTCCTTCCGTAGAGAATAGCATACTAACTTATGAAAATATTATTCCCAACGTAGATCTTGCTTACCAGTATTTGCCTCGCAAACTTAAGGAAGAGGTAATAATTAACGAGCCTTTTGGTAATTTAACTGAAGATGTGGAGATAAGATTTGCAGTTTCAGATACGAGTAATTTGAATATAGAAGATCCATTTATTTGTGATAGTGCTAGGAAATGCAAGACGATAGATCATATATTATCTCGAAACGAGATTTCTTTAATAGTCCCTTCATCTTTCTTGAATTCTGAATCTACGGTTTATCCTGTAATTGTTGACCCTGTTTTTACCTTCGGTTATGGTTCATTAGCTTGGAACGGAGTCGTACAAGAACAGTTAAGTGATGATGGTATGTATTTAGTACATGAAAGATTCAATAATCCTAGTAGTCTTGTACTTGGAGCTACTTGGAATGGTTCTGCTAGGGGAGACCTAGATTGGAATTTGTCTTCTGTTCCTAACATGGGTGTAATTGGTTATGCTATCTTTTCATTATACTTAGAATATACTACTGCTCCCAATTTCATTAATTTTACCCATATAGAAAAGAACAGTTTTCAACGTGTCGATAATTTTGCTGAAAATGAAAAATTCTTTAACGATATGCATAATGGTACTGTTTATTATTCTATTTCAACCCCTATTCCTGGTGGGGGCTTTCCGTTAGCTTCTTACTTAAATCAACAAGCCATAAATGACTTAACTGAAGCACTTAACACAGATCTTAACTTTAGTATTGGATTAGATACAGATTACCAACAAAATATTACCTTTTCTGGTAGAGATCATCCAAATTCAAACCAAAGACCTCTTTTAGAGATTATCTATGAAATCACTAACTCTTCTTCCAATACTGCAATTGAAAAAGGAATAAATAATTCCTTACCCAATAATCCTATTCTTACAAATCAACAAGTTTACGTTGTAGGGATGAACGGTCAACATTATCTTGGAAGATTTGACAAAGTTACCGTAAGAAATAACCAAACTTGGGCATTTAATTATGTAAGTTTCCCTTGGGATTCTTTAATCAACATGTCTTCTTTACTTAATATTGTAAACGTATTGCAAAATTCTAATCTAAATGCCACTCAAATAACTTCAGAAGTGGAGAATTTCATAAACTCCACTAGGATAAACTAAAATGAAAAATAATTTATGTAAAAAAGGAAAAGCTTTCTTCTTCCTAAATATCTTAATCTTTCTTATTTCATTTGGAATACTATTTTCTATTTTGACTCTTGCTCAGTCAGATGAAATGGCTATTAATGTTACTGCAAAAGAGGAGAATATAATTAAAGCATTTTTAAGCTTGATTCTTGATAAACTTTCATTTACTAGTGGGGAAAGTATTCCAATTAAGGCTCACTTATCTTACGAAGATGGAAATCCCGCTCCAAATGCAAAGATACAATTTTATGTAGATAGCACCTCAATAGGATCTGAAACAACTAACGGCGAGGGTTTAGCACAGCTTAGATGGGATACTAAAGATTTGCAATTAGGAGAACATACGATTAGTGTTAGCTATTCAAGCGACGCAGAAGAAATTACAGAATCCGCAACTATTAGCTTAGAGGAGGGCGTAACAGAGGTTGTAATTGAAGGAAGTATTTCTGGAAGTGTTGTTGCTAGCGATTTACAAATAAATAATACTAAACCATTTTCAAACTTAACAAACATTACTGAATCAAATATAACTGAAGAATTTGGAACTGTTAGTGAATATTGTGAGACTGTAAATTATTTTGCAGGACACCCTAATATGTGCACAGGAATTTTTCCTGAAGAAGCTAATTTTGTAATGGATGGAGAAAATGTTTGTTGTTTTAGAAGACCTCAAAATGACTTTGATTTATTGGATAAAAACGAATCATCCTTGGTAAAGAGTGATTTTAAATCAAATACTTATTATAATCCTTCAAAAAACTCTTTTGCTACCCAAATATTTAGCAAACCTATAAATTATATAGAAAATGGAAGTTTTAAACCAATAAGCACTCAAATACAAGAAAACGGTTGTGAATTTGACTATTGTGTAAGAACAGGGGTATACTCTGCTGAATTTAGTCAAAATTCTAATTCTGTTGGGGGAGTAATAAAGATATCTTCAGAAGGACAGAGCATAACTTATATTCCTTCAAGATTATATTATTCTCAAGATTCAAAAGAAATTTTAAGTGAAGATGTTCAGGCTATATATGAAGATAATAAGATAACTTATTCTGATATTTATGGAAAAGGAATAGATCTTGTTTACACTTATGAAAATTCTATATTAAAGGAAGAGTTGGTAATAGATAAATTATCAAATCTTGAAACCCCCAAGGATAAAGATAGTAATTTAGCCGTAGAATTTTCATTTAACTTAGACAAAGACTATAAAATCCAGGATTCTTTAGGTGGTGAAGAATGGAATAAAGATTCAGAAAAGAAGATTGCTGGTTCGATTGAGTTTAGAGATCTACAGAATGATAAAATGAGAAGTTTGTTATTGCCTACTGGATATGCTATTGATGCAGATAATAATAAGATAAAGATAGAATATTTATTAGATGAAAGAGATGGAAAATATCATATTTCTGTTTTAGTTCCTTATAATTGGTTAGAAAATGCCTCTTATCCTGTGCATATTGATCCTGGAACCGAAATTAATATGGCTTCAGGAGGCAGAGGGGTAGTTGAAAGAAGAAACTTTGATGCAGGCGGAGGAGACTTTTATGACTGGGATCAAGACTTAGATGAGATTGGGGCTACATATTTTGGGAGTAATCAAGGAAAAAGAGGAAGAGCTTGGATTTATTTTGATGTATCTCCTATCCAAGATACTGCTACTATAAATGATGTAGATATAGAATTTTTTGTATATAATATTGTCTTTAATGATTGTGGTCTTAACCAAGTAACTGATATTTATGGTCTTAGCGAGGAAGATCCTGATGTTGATTTTACTCCAACTACTGAACAAGATCAAAATGATATGTGGGGTGAAATAAATGGAGGTGGTAGTGGTTATTACCAAACTTTAGATATTGCAGATACTCAACCAGAATGGAAAGGATTGGATCTTGGTAGTGGAGCTGACGGGAGATTACAGAGTTTAATTGATGGATCTCCTAATGAAAAGTTTGCAGTTGGAATTGCTACTGAAGGATCTTCGTCAGAAGATTGTAGAATTACTATAGAAGATAGTGCTCCTGCTCAGCCAGTATTAACTGTTTATTATACAGTTCCTGCTACTGAACCT
>CAYSGT010000103.1:2374-3913 GCA_964430805.1 Candidatus Woesearchaeota archaeon | reverse complement strand
TCGAGATATCAAGAAGAGAGTAATAATCATAGGAGTTGATATGAATTGGCTTTTCTGATTCCTTAGAAAGCTGTTTCTTGATATCTTGTGCCTGATTCAATTGATCCTTCAGCGGAATCTTATTGAAGATGACCGCAATATCAATATCACGGGGATTGCTACCCTCAACAAGGGAAGACCCGAACTGCACGATATCTAGCACATCTTTGCTATAGGCTAATCTTGGTTTTCTCTGCCATAATTTTAACGTCATCTTTAATCGCCTCTGCAAGGTCCTTGCTCATGATCTGGACATAGCTATTTTGATAGAATGGAAAATCCTTATCGAGCAAGTCATAAACATCCGGATACTTTTCTCTGGTTATGCTGAATCTGCCAGTATGAGAAGAAGGAGTATCTCCCGTATTCTGAAATACGTATAAATCACAAAGTGCAACAAGAGATTTGAAGAACAGGACAACTGCGGAGTTGTGTCTCCCTTTAAGAAGTTCGTCTTCAGCAGAAGCAAAATATTCTTTTGCCGTCTTCTCTAATATGACTTCTTTTTGATCTTTTTTCATACCCCCGTTTATTTCAGGTTTCGCCTCTTTTTTAATCATACCCGGTAATAAAACCGCGCCCATATATAAATGTTTTCTTACTTGGTAAGAATAATTTTCCAAAAACACTATTATTTCTTACCTAGTAAGAATTAAGACCTGAGTTTTTCGGCAGTTATCCTATGGGGGCTCTCCTGTCGATTTCCCTGATTACACCCCTAAAGAAGTTGAATCATTAAAGACAAAAGTGACCATTGTCAGAGAAGCAATACGGCACGGGATTGAGATTTAAATAACAGACCTTGAGCGCTGGGCCGGAAATTTGAATAACTAACCCTGCTTTTATAGCTCATTATTCAGCAGCCACTTCCATAAAGGAATAAACCTTATTTTTGCCTTATTTTCAAACCAGCTGGCATTCTCAACAGCTTCGTAATCCTCTGTAAGAACAAGAAGATTATTGCATTTTAATTCTTTGCTTGCCTTAATTAAGGACCTTACTTCCCTTTTCTTTGTATCCGGATTATCAATATTATAACATACTTGAATTAATTGCGTAATTTTTACACCCTCTTTTACCACAAAATCGACCTCTTCCTGTTGTGGATTTTTCCAATAGTAAATAGCATACTTACCATCCATTTCCATTTTCTTTAGTTCAATAGCAACGGCGTTTTCGTAAAGCTTTCCAAAATCAGGACTAATTTTGAATGCTTTCGCATGAATAAAACCATTATCAACACAAAAAATTTTCTTAGCGGATGATTGCTCTTTGACTTTATAGGAGAATCTTCTTAAGCTAAACAATATAAATGATTCTTCTAGATAGGCTAAATACTTTCCGATGGTATGTGAGCTTTTGATATTTGTTACTTTTGTCAAAGAATTATTAGAGCACTCACTGGATACATTTGATATAAGATAGAATGATAAATCATCGATCTCGTTTGCACTTCTAATTTTATATCTTCTTACGATATCCTTATAGATTATGGAGCTA
>CAYSGT010000103.1:0-2364 GCA_964430805.1 Candidatus Woesearchaeota archaeon | reverse complement strand
TAAATAGCTTTGATAGATCCTCCTTAACACTCCCCTCCTTCACTAAAGGCTCTGGATCCCCGCCATACGTCAAATAGTCTGCTAACTTAGCTCTCTTTTCTGAAGTTGTTAATTCTGCTTTGTTAAGATTAAGGTATTCTATAAAAGAAAAAGGAAATACGTTAACTAGTAAATGCCTTCCTGTTAAATGCGTTGCTAGCTCCTTACTTAACAAATTTGAATTGCTTCCTGTAAGAACGAGATTAAAACCCTGTCTTTGGAGCCTATTTACAAATAATTCCCATCTGGGGAGGTTCTGAATCTCATCTAACAAAACAAATTTTTGGGTACCATACACCGATATCATGGAGGTAATTAAGTCATCATAATTCTCTACATCAACTAATTTTTCATCATCAAAGTTGATATAGCCAAACTTGCATTGTTGGTTTAAAAAATGAACGGCAAAAAAAGATTTGCCTGCCCTCCTCGGACCGATAACTACCTTTATTAAGTTATTATTTAATTTTAAACTTAGATTTCGCTTGACATACTTTTCTTTAAGTTTGGCATCCAATTCGCGTTTCTGAAGTATAAATATGTCTTTTATCATTGAATATTTGTATGGTAATACAAAATAGTATATAAATGTTTGTATTATATTACAAACTTATCATAGTTAATGTTTTTTGGGAAACCGGCTAAAACACGCATCTTTAAGAAACAACAGTTCATCAATAAACATAAATGACTAAATAAGGCTTTGAAGGATTACATTCCTTTCTTCAATTCCAGAAAGTTTACGGTGTTCTTAGTATGCACTTTCGGATGGCAATACCACAAGACACTTAAGGCTATGAACGCAGCCAAGGGGGATTGCTCATCCCACATGGATCTGAATATGAAAGGAGGGTTGGAAATCTGGATGAGACCCGCCGTATCTCAACCGCAGACCTTGAGCGCTGGGCACGCCAAGGGCATAATTATAACTAATTCTTAACCTCCCTTTTTTGATTTTCTTTAGTTGGGCCGGCAGGAGCTACAGTTTGCAGCTGCTTATTTTTGCGAAGATTGGCTATTCGTAACCGCCTCGCCTAGGTGGATATTGTAATAATCGGGAAGTCCTCATTTTTGCCTTGCATGGTCGTGATTTGGTCATATAAGGACGCTGAAAGTACTATTATTTGTATATACTTTAAGATTGGTATGACTATTGTTTAAGTATAGATTAACTTTAGTAAGATTTATATATTGGCTCTGTGTCTTGGTGTATATGTACATCGACAGGGATATAACGGCCACGTTTGAGAAAGCAGAAAGACTGGCTCCTATCGTCGCAATCGTGGGACCCCGACAAGCAGGAAAAACGACATTCCTACGTCATCATATGCAGCAGAGAAAGGCAAATTATCTTCTATTTGACGATCCAGACATTAAAAGAATATTCGATGAGGACATCAAAAAATTCGAACAGCAATGGATTACTGGATACGATGTTTCAGTACTGGATGAAGTCCACTATGGAGAGCATCCGGGAAAGAAGCTCAAATACCTCGCGGATACCGGGAAAAAACTATGGATCACCGCATCATCAGAGGTGCTCCTAGGAAAACATGTTCTTTCTTATCTTGTTGGAAGAGTTTCAATACTGAAGTTATACCCGTTCTCGCTCCATGAAATACTGAAGGCAAAAAAAATATCTATACCGGATGCGCTGCTCCTCCAGAGAACGGTCTGGGAGCATATCATCTATGGAGGATATCCAAAGGTGGTTCTCACAGAGGATAGAGAATCGAAGGAACTCCTGTTGCGTGAGCTCTATGATACGATGATCCTCAAAGACATAGCCCTAAGCTTTTCCATCGAAAATGTTAAGTCCCTTGAGGAGTTTGCGCGGTACCTCGCAATAAACAACGGGAGCATCATCTCGTACGCTACGCTTTCTCAAACATTGGGGCTCTCTTTCACTACGATAAAAAAATACCTAGCTGCGATGGAAAAAAGCTACTTAATAGTCACCATTCCGCCATATTACACAAATAAGAATAAAGAGATCACCAAGCAGCCAAAAATATATTTCCTTGATACCGGGCTCCGAAATACTGTCGCAAAAGTGAATAACGTCGATGGTAAGCTGTTTGAAAATTATATCCTGTCAGAACTTGTAAAGCTTGGATTCTCACCGAAATATTGGAGAACAAAGATGAAGGCGGAGGTAGACTTCATTATCGAAGTAGGATCAGAAAAGATTCCGATAGAGGTAAAGATGACCGCCGACAAGGTTGAGAAAAGCATGCACTCCTACATCACAACGTACGGGCCTCAGAAGGCTCTGGTGATCACCTATAAAGGGAAACGAAAGAAAGTTACCCTCAGAGGATGTGA
>CAYSGT010000102.1:0-3951 GCA_964430805.1 Candidatus Woesearchaeota archaeon | reverse complement strand
CCGTTTTCAAACAAAAGGTTTGCCTTTAATCCGCGGTCGGCAACAGGTAAAAAATACTCTAATAAATACATTTTTAGTATGAAATATGTTAAGTCTTATATGACAGGTAGACTTTTATTTTTTGAGATATTCCAATTATTAGCCCTGAGCCCCCGAATAGCCCTGCTAGTAGGGGGAGAAGAGGTTCTTTTACCGGCAGATTTAGAGCTGCGAAGCCTAATAGCCCAGTTGATATGAAAACTATAAGGGCTGTCCAGACATTTCTTTCTCTTGTTACGGTGTATAGAGATATGAAAATTAGAATAAATGGGATTATTGTTTTTATGCTATTAAAGATTTTAGGAACTAATTTTATGAAGATTGGAGTGATTGCTATGATTAAAGGGATTGCTGTAACTGCTCCTATCAAGACCATTAGTATGGCTTCTTTTCCTTTCCCTTCTTTTAACATTTCATGGCCTGGAAAGACTGAGAGGAACGATTCTTCGTCTGTGGCCCCAGTTAAAATTGATGGGATGAAATCTAGAATTGTGTGAGTTATTGCCAGAGAAACTATGAATGCTACTAGGGCGAGTGACGAGATGCTTGAGAAAACTCCTATGTTTGCTAGAAGGATTGCAGTGACTGTGTTTATGTGGATTCCAGGTGTTATGCCTGTGAATGTGCCTATTGCTATGCCTATGAGGATTGCGAGGGCTAAGTCAAGCATGAATATGTAAATGTGTTTTGTTTTTAGGGGTTTCTACTTTGGTTGTTTGCATAAAACTTTATTCTATTGTAATTATTTAGTTATAACAAGATCACAATATTTAAAAATGTCTGTTTTCTTTGATTTATATGGCTTTAAACCTAAATGCTCTTCATGAAATTACTAGAATAGATAGACACGATATTCCCTATTTTAGAGAGCTCTTTGGAAGAATTGTAGATACTGCGCCTGTGCTTGCAGCAACTGGGAGGGCAAATATGAGTGTTGCTCAACTAATGCAACGAAAGCTTGATGTGAGAAATGCGTCAAAAGATGTTCAATCTGCTTGGATGGATAATTATTTTCACACTTCTGATTTGATTGCTCAAAGAGGAGATGAACTCAATGTAGTTTTACCCACTTATGCTGACGGAAGTGTATCTGTTGTTGGCAAATCGTATCTTAACTTGCTTAATCCCAAAGAGCAATTAGTTAATGGAGCGGTTAATTTGGCTGTTGATGACAGATGGGATATGCTAAGAGGATATGGGCACGGAGAAGGAGTTTTTTCTTTTTCTATAAGACATGATCTTGCTAGTGTTTTTAATAGAGACCTAACTCTTGGACAAGCTAAAGACGCCCTCTTATGGAAAATTCTCTTGAGGCATCCCGATGAGGTTCCTAAAGAATATGCTATTAAAGGATTGCATGGGAATGTGATTCCATTTCTTTTTGAAGCATATAGAGATAGATTTGCAAAAGAGGTTGGTGTTGAAGATTGTAATGCGATGGGCGTTCTTTCAAGTCCTGGTTCGGAAAACGGAGAGTTGGGGGCGTTCTATGTGTGCAGGCTCGAGGACGGGTCTCGGCTGCTTGGCAGGTATGATCTTGGCAATTTCAATGGTCGCCTTGTTGGGTTAGCGCCGGAGGCGCTACGCACTCTTGGAAGTGGCGGAATTGTTAAAAGTTATACCTCTGCTGATTTGAAGGCTGTTGACGAGGTTCTTGGGACATTAGAGGGTGCGGTGCGTCCAGACGTTTTACAACCTATTGTGGAATTGAGAAGAAAGCTTTGAGAACTTGATCATTGTTGCTTTGGGTTTGAGGTTGAATTGATTTGATTTTTAGTTGATGGAAATATTTATATATGTTACGGGATATTACGTAATATGCATATTGTAAGTAAAATAAGCAAGGGAAGCAAGATGGACCAGATATATATTCCAAAGAACCGGGTTGGTTTTGAGATTGGAAATTATGTTGTCATTAAGATTTTAAAAGAGGATGATCTTGAAGAGTCTGCTGAAAAGCTTTGTTTTTATGGAATTAAGGGATTAGAACCTATAAAACTGGAGATTATTAATGAAATTTTGAAGATTATTGATAGACAGATAGATAATTATGAAAATGTTATTATTACAGGCTCATTTTTAGAAAAAGGTTTTAGTTTTAATGATGTAGATGTTCTTATTGTGGCTGAGAATAATGTTAAATCTGAAAGAATTAGTGAAGATATTAGAAATAAAATTGGTGTGAATGGACATATTTTAATATTAAGTAATAAAGATCTTGTTTTGGGATTGGAAACAGATCCTCTTTATCGGATGATGTTAAGCAAATGTGTTGCTAAAAAACGTTTTTTTTATAAAACTAGACAAACGATTAGCTACAAACTGCTTGATTTGCATCTTTTGAAAAGCAAGACATTAATTGATAACTTTGATTTATTGAGTGGAAAGGAGAAATATGATCTTACGAGGAACATGATGTCTATTTACCTTTTTTTAAATGGAAATAATGTTACTGTCGAGGTTGTTAATAATGGGATAAAAAAGACTTTTGGAGTTGATGTGCAGGAAATAAAAGATAATATTTTAGATAAGAAATCTTTTATTAAAAAATATAAATTAATCTATGATAAATCTTTTGCTTTAATACTTAAAGGAATTGAGCATGGTTCAAAATAGAAATAAAGAAACTTTCTAATTAGAAACTTTCTAATTGGAATTTTTATTATGTCTCAAACTGCGAGGTTTAAGTCTAAAAAATTCCAATAAATTAATTGAGCTTTTTATTGGAAATATTGCTAATGCTATTGTTCATAGCATCTTAGAGTTAGCTATTGGCGCGGAACTTGTGGCAGACAAATATAGAAAAGAGCTTGCTTCTAGCTTTGAAATTGCAAAGAGATATCGTGAAAAGATTAATCCAATAAATAGGTCTCTTCCTAATGAGGATGTTACCTATATTAGGGGAAGGATTATTGCTCGAGTTAAGTCTGAGTTAATTACTAGGATATCAAAGGGCTATGAGAATATTAATTTGGAACTTATCGAGTCGTTGACCGATAAGGCCCTTATAGGCTCAATGATTTGCGAGATGAAGAATAATTAAAAAGTGGTAACATATAGAAATGTTTATAACCTTAAGTTTTGTCTGGAAAGCATGAATTATAGTTTACCTAATGAGCAATTTGAAGTTAGAGGAAATGTTGAAGCGTATAAATGTTTTCCTGGAAAAGTTGTCGAGCAGATGCCTTTGTTATTGGAAGGTGGAAGAGCCCCTTTATGGACTGCAAGATTCATGAAGAGAAGAATTGACCATTCTGAAGCTCTTTCTGACTTGAGGAGTTATCTTTTTGTTTCTGATGTTGTTAGTTATGATTCGGATAGACGAAGCGAGGGGGTTAAGATCATTTTAACAGTAGATAAGAATGGAAAAGTAACCGAAAAAGGAAGAGATGTGTTACGGGAGATAAATTCTTCTGCAATATTGGAATATGGCGCTCTGAAGGGTTTTTATAGCACCTTTGATGGAATAGGAATTAAAAGGGAAGATTTAGTTGTTGAAAAAGATTTGTCTGAAGAAGAAGTTTTAAACAGCAAGCTATGGAGAATATTGGCAAGGCATCCTGATGAAGTTCCTAAAGAATTTGCAGAAGATAAAAATTTACTCAGGGAATATGCTCAATGGGTTAAAGCGCAAACAAAACAAGATAATGTAATGGGCCTATATCTTGATGAAAATTCACCTAATTCAAAAGTAAGAGCGCTCTGTGTCGGGGGGCTTGATAGTAGGTCTCAGTTGTTTGGCGGGGGCCGTCTTGACGCGGACTACGGTCGTCTCGTCGGGTTTTTAGCGCCGGAGGCACACGAATTATCTGTTGCAGACTCTGGCGTTGATGCTGTTGTAAAGTATAAAAGTGTTGGAGCCTATACAGAAGCAGATGTTGCTGAGGCTAGGAGACAATTAGATGTTTTGAG
>CAYSGT010000101.1:0-3994 GCA_964430805.1 Candidatus Woesearchaeota archaeon | reverse complement strand
ATAAGAAAAGATGTAGTAAAGAAAGTATTTACTGGTTCCCCAATATTCAGTTCATTCCTAGAAGAACCTCCTTCCAAAGACCTAGTCCTAGGAGACAAAGTAGCCGTATTCGCAGGCATTCAATTCATAGGCTGTTATAATTTCATAGGCTCTGATGAATTAATTGCTAAGGCAGAGTTTGTACTAAACTAAAGTTTTAAATAATGCTTATTTTTTGCCAAATTATGATAATGAATGGCCGGCTTATTGCAAGCTTTCTTACTGATGAAGAGCAGACAAGATACGAACAAATGCTCCTACCGTTAGATTTAGATGAGAAAGCAAGACGCTCATTATACATCAACCAAAATGGTTCAAATTTATGGAAGGTTCTTTTGCTAAATCAAAATGGAATTAGAACTCCTTCATTACAAGAGCTAGATTTAATTGCAAGAAATAGCCCTGATTTTTTGAAAGGATGTATAGTGGATGCTCCAGCCATAGTCTTAAGGAGCAACGCCTGTTCGGACAAAGATAGATCTTATTTTGCTAAACAGGTTTCTGGATTAATTGGTAGAACTTCTTTTCCCCATGCAGTAGTCGTGGAGGGTCTAAACGTAAAAGTTGATAAATCTTCAGCCTACAGTCTATCTTTTTGTGTTTCAGATAAATTAAAAGTTATTGAAGCTCCAGCATTTGATTGTGTAAACCATGGAAGAACGTTCCAAAGGATTAATCCAGATTATACTCTAGATTTCGATGACAAAAGCCCAAGAAAGGTTTATACGGGCTACCATAGTATTTCCAGATTGTGTCTGGGAGCCACCCTAGATTTGGAAACCTGGGTAGATCTAACCTTCTCCTACGGACGGGGTCAAATAGTAACTGTTCATCAAACGCAGAGTACTCAAAAAATTTAGAAAACAAGTACTCACAAACTATAAAACATATCATTTCATTTCATAATCATGAGAGAATTCATTTACTACAGTAGAACAGCCCCCACAGCAGGACATGTCATAAAAGAAGACTTGATGAAATCGGGAAGGCTGGATATTGCAATACATTCAGTAATAGCTGCCTTCTTTCTAAGCCATAAAATGCGTTCAGATGTAAAGTTACACCTTATTTTTGCAGGTCCCCCAGACCCAGTCAAGCATTTAGAAATGAAGCCAGTAATGGAAGGACAAACAGGCATAGACAAAATCTACTTGAGCAAGAAAAATGTCCAGGACACCATTAAAAAAATGCTTTACAAATATAAGCAGGGCATGAAAAATGAGGTATTCCCCGGTTATTGGATTGAAAAAAAGAACTTTATGCAAGTAGTGGATGAAGAGATTGAAGCAGGCAAGCAGATATTCGTATTAGACCCTGACGGAGAAGACATAAGGAAAGTTGAAATCAAGGACAACCCCGTTTTCATCTTAGGAGACCACAGGGGCTTGCCTGACAAAGAATACAAAAGGCTGAAAAGCAAGGCAATTCCAGTATCAATAGGAAACAAGGAATATTTCGCATCACATACAATTGCAATAGTCAATAATGAATTAGATAGGCGAGGAATATAACTAAATTTAAAATTAAACAAGAGATATTATTATATGGAAAGAGACGAGAGAATTCAAGAGGCTTATCAGATTATAGTAAAAATAGATGGTATGTGTCATCAAGGAAGATTTGATGAAGTAAATAACCTCTTAAGAGATATGGACGTGGAGAGTATGTCTGAACAAGCATTAGTTACTTATTTATGCGTATCAAGACCTGCAAAGGATAAACTTCCTTACAGACAGAAATTCTATGAAAAAGCTAAAGCCATATTAATAAAAAGAGGAAGATCTAGTGAATTACCTGGTTTACTTAATGGATTAGAATAAATCCAGAAAACCCTCAAGAATTTAACAATTGTCTAATTAACAACTACATCAAGAAAGTATCGTAATTGATAATTAAACACAAACAACATAGAAAGGCTTAAATATATCATGTAATATATCATTTTATGACAAACATAAGAACTATCGTTCGTAAGTGGGGAGACTCAGTTGCAGTAATTATCCCTAAAAAAGTAGCAGAAGATAAGAAAATTAAGCCAATGGATGAAATAGTGATTACTATTGAAAAAGAAACTTCCCTAAAAGATTTGTTTGGGACATGGAAAACAAAAAAGACTGCTCAGGAGCTTAAGGATGAATCAAGAGAAGGTTGGGAATAAAGATATTTATTTTTATGATACTTATGCCCTATATGAAATTGCAAAAGGATCAAAGAATTATGAAATTTATGCAGATAAAGCGATTATTACTTCTTTGATGAATGTTTATGAGTTATATTATCAGTTATTAAAAGACAATAAAGAGGACTTAGCACAGCAGTTTTTTACAAAACTTATTTCTTCTTGCGTAGATATAGAACCAGAAACAATAAAAAGGGCATCACAATTTAGAAAAGAAAATATCAAATTAAAACTTTCATATATTGATTGTTTGGGTTTTGCATTAGCTGAATACTATGGTGCAAAATTTTTAACTGGAGATGAAGGCTTTAAAGAAATTAATAATGTGCAATTTGTAAAGTAAACAACTACATCAAACCACAACAATGGTTAAAAACTCCAGATAAGGAAGTTTGTAAATGGTCAAGGGCTTAGCAGTCAAATTAAAATCTTATGAAGAAACAATTCCAAAGGTTCTTGGTCTGATAAAACTAGGGGATGAGCTAAAGAAGCATAAAAATATCGTCATAAAAGTCCATCTAATTCCAGGACAGCCCCAAAATTCAACAAAAATAGAATTTCTAGAGCCATTAATCCAATTTTGCGTTGCAAATAAAAGTCCTGGTTCAGAAGTTATTTTAGCAGAGGGTGCTAATGGCGCAGAAACAAGAGATTTATTCGATGAATATGGTTTTACAAATATGGCAGAAAAATACAGTCTTGGCCTAATAGACTTAAATGAGTCCTCTTCAGTTGAAGTCCAAAACCCAGAGTTTCTCAGATTCGAGTCAATCCATTACCCAGAGCTCTTGTTAAACAGCTTCATCATAACCGCAACCTCTGTAAAGCCCCACGAAGAGCTTGGAATGGCAGCTTCATTAGACACAATGCTTGGAGCATTCCCCGCATACAAATATAGGGGATTCTTCTCAAGAACAAAAAATAAATTAAAAGAGCATCCTCTAAAATACCAAATTCATGATATACTGAAGTGTAAAATGCCTGATTTAGCCATAATTGATGCAAGCGATAAAGGATACGTAATCACAGGCAAACCGCTAGACATGGATAAGCAGGCGGCAAAAGTCCTGGGTTTAGACTGGAATAATATACCCCACATACGTTTAGTAGACGAAAGCTTCTCTCAAATAAAGAAGGAAGAGGGCGTAGACCATCTAGTGGGAAAAACTCCAGAAAATGCAAAAAACTAATTTTTTAGCTGCTCAGAAGAGTTCAATCAAAATAATCTCTAACCCAAATAATTATTAAGTGTAAAAACTAATCAAACTCATGAAAAAGAGCATAAGAATCACAATTCAAGGTTCAATCCAGCCAGTATTTTTTAATAGATTTATCAGAGAGAATGCTGAAAAATTTAATATAAAAGGTTTCATAAGAGCTATGGAAGACGGAAAAGTCGAAGTCTTCATCGAAGGGAATTTAAACGAAGTAAACTCTATGATTGAAGTCTGTAAGAAAGGTCCACAACATGCTATGATAAGAAACACGCAAGAAAAAGAAGAAAAATTTCAAGGTTTTAGAGATTTCAGAGTCATGGACTTTTAAGACTAGTTGAAATCTCTAATCTTAGATAATTGACATTATCTAATCCGTTAAAATCTTACGATTTTAAGTCTTCAGATTGGAGTTACAGTTTGCTTGAGATATTCAACTGTAATCACAAAACAGCTAACAAACTCCTCAGAGTTTTGTGATGTCGATAGTTTCTCACACAAACCACGCCCTTTAGGGTGTGTTCGAAACTTCGATCATCCAAAAATCGAGCACCAATTCAAA
>CAYSGT010000100.1:1305-4034 GCA_964430805.1 Candidatus Woesearchaeota archaeon | reverse complement strand
TACCCCAAATTGAACAATTTATTGACGACTGGGCTAACCTGGTTCCTCCTAAGTAGATTTATATAACATAAATTATTATAGCTAATATGGCTGAATTTTCTAAGTTTTCGATATTCAGCTTGATTTGCGCTGTTTTGTATTTTTTAGGCTTTAATTTTATTACTAGAAATCTTTTTGCTATTCTTGCAATAGTGTTTGGCATTTTAGGAATAAGAGACGCTAATAAGAATAAAAAGAAAGGAAGATGGATGGCAATTGTTGGCTTGGCTCTTGGAGCAGCTTATATTTTAATAGTAATTTATGCTATTTTGTTTGCTTCTTGGTAACTTGACTTCACCACGATGTCTTGTCAGTCAAGATACCTATTTTCAATGAAATAAATTCGTCAAAAATAGAAATTAGTTACTCGAGCAGTTTTGGCTGGGAGGGATATTTGAGTAATCCTTATTTTAGAATTTACTTCTGAAATAAATGCTCTATGTGTGAAACACTATTGAGTTTGCATCTGTCAAACTCAAGTGGGTAAGTCTTGTTGCAATTGGACTTAATCAAATGCTGATTAATTTTATATACTAACTTTTACTCTACTTGACATGAGTGGATCTGGATCTCTAAGAGGGCTTTGGGCCAGCTTATTAATTATAGGGCTGTTAATATTTGGACCCATTTCATTTTATTCATTATTTTATCTTGGCCGCGGATTTGGAAGCATTTGGGGCTTACTGGGGCTCATACCTATTCTAATTACTGTGCTGCTTATTTTGGGGCTTGTTAAAATATTTTCCAAAAAAGAGAGCACTAAAAAGGATTATAAACTAGAAAAAACGCTTACTCCCATGAAAATGCACTCTATATTCTATATTGTAGGAGTCATCTTTATTTTTGCTTCTGTGTGGTATTTTGCACGCGAATATATTGCTCAATTCCCAAATAGCATTAAGCTTATACTATTAGTAGCATCTACTATAATTGCTTTTGTAATCGCTGAATTCATGCGAGGAGCTGACAAATAATGGTTTGGTATCCTTTTCTTGGATGGAGCGTTTTCCTAATTGGATTAATTGTAGCTATAAGCTTATTCTCTAACATGAAGAGGCTCTATTCAGTGTTCTATGTAGCTTCAATCTCCTTGTACATATTTACTGCTGGGTTTTACATGGATGTTTTCAATTTAACGAAAGGGGGGATTTTAGCAGTCCTTGTTATTTCTGCGGTAATATTTATGCTTCTTGGATGGTATTTCTCCCGCATCTTCGGCCGCGAAAAAGGAAGATAGCATGAAGAATACCATTCTTGGTGTGGTGCTTGTACTGGCTTTGTTTTTTGCGATTGGCTCTGTGGTTTATTATAATATTCAAGATTATGAATACTCCCTTGATTTAGAAAACGACCTACCGATTTCTAAAGTTTATGTAACTCTCTCGCCCGAATATCAGCTTGGAAATCTTTTTGGGAATATTATAAATAATTCTGCTGAAATAAAGCCGACAATTCAATCTATATCTCTTGTCCTTGGTGAAATGAATTTTGAGAACAAAGGAACATTATCAAGAGTTATTGAAATTCCAAGATTAGTGGCTTGCATCGATTTATCATTAACACCTGCTTATAACTCTGCTAGCCGAATTTCTACTGGAGCTCCTAGCACTTATGCTGTTTGGCCAATTTATTCCACTAATGAACCAATCTTTGACAATATGAATATTCCTCAAGTTTATTCTGATCCAATAACAAGCGAGATTTATCCGCAATATAACTATGCTCAGAATAGCAATCAACCAAGAGTTGAAATTAAGAAAGGAGAAAAAGTTACTTACTACATCTATCTTAAAAATGCTTACTTAACTCTTGAAGGTAAAGATTCTACAGTTTTGAAAAATGCAAAGATTGAAGTTTATGATGTTCCAATTAAGCAATATAATCCCTTAACTGAAGGCATTACCTACGAGTCTTTAATCTATAATCCAACTTGCGACAGCTTATCAAAGGAATTTGATCCTGTCAAAACAATAAGCATTGCGTGAATAAATCTATTGACATCACAACTATCTTTTTATACTTAAGAAAATATTCTTTAGTTTGATGGAACTTAAACACTTTGTTGAATCGCAACAGCTTACTCCTGAAATTATATTTGAGATTTTTGAAAGAGCTGATGAATTCCGCAAAGACAAACATCATGAGGAAATTCTTAGAGGCAAAGTGCTTGCCACATTGTTTTATGAACCGAGTACTAGGACTCGTTTGAGTTTTGAATCTGCAATGCTAAAACTTGGGGGTCAAATAATTACTACCGAAAATGCCAAGGAGTTTTCTAGTGCTGTAAAAGGAGAAACCTTACAAGATTCTATTCGCGTTGTTTCAAATTATGCTGATGCTATTGTAATAAGACATTATGAAGAAGGAATGGCTAAAATTGCATCTTCGGTATCTAAAGTTCCAATCATAAATGCTGGAGATGGAAAAGGACAGCACCCAACTCAGGCCTTACTTGATCTTTATACGATCTGGAGAGAGTGCGGCAAACTTGAAAATCTAAAGATAGCAATTGTCGGAGACCTTGCTTCTGGAAGGACCGCGCGATCTCTTTGCTACTTACTTGGTAAATTTCCGGGGAATGAAATAATTTTCTTATCTCCGGAACATTTGAAAATGAAAGGAGACATTAAAGAGTACTTGTCTGGACATGGAGTTGCTTATAGAGATGAGAAAAACCTTGATGAGGTTTT
>CAYSGT010000100.1:0-1295 GCA_964430805.1 Candidatus Woesearchaeota archaeon | reverse complement strand
TTGACGTTGTTTATATGACAAGGATTCAGAAAGAAAGAATTACTCTTGATGAGTATAATAATGCCCGCGGAAGGTATATTTTGAACATGAATAATTTTAATCTGCTCAAAAAGAGTGCAAGAATTCTTCATCCGTTGCCAAAGATAGATGAAATAGTTTTACCTATTGAAATTGAAGAGACTGATTCTCGAGTGGCTTATTTTCGGCAAGCCGAAAATGGACTGTATATTAGGATGGCTTTACTTGTGCATTTGATGACGTAAACCAAGAGTTACATATTGTTCTAATCTTCCTATCTCTGGAAGATCCATATGGAGATCTGCAGGAATTTGCTTCCTCCAACTTTCAAGATCTGAAGCATATTGCCTAAGAATTGCTGCTCTATGTTCTCGACTATCTGCAGCAAAGACTTCGCATTCCACGTGTTGGGCTGCTTTTGCTATTTCAGCATATGCAATCATCGAACCCAGTGTTAAGTTAGAATCGTTCATGAAGATTTATTAAAACTACCCTATTTAAGAGTTAGTATTCATTCTCTGAATGTCTTTTCTAAATATTAAACATTCAAATGCCATCGGGAAACTAAAGGTTAAACATTCCCCGCTACGGCGTAATGTTTAAATACTATCTTTCAGCAAATTCATTATTACGATGGAACACGTTGTGAGTGTCTTACTGTTTAACGTCGGGGTTCATCGCCCGGCAATGCAATGTAAGATATGATGTATGCAATCGGTTAATTAGTATTTCAATAAATATACTTTATTTTTTGGAGCGAGTGCGAATTAACTTTCTCAAGTAGAGAAAGACAAGTAATAATCATAATGCAATCTTGCCAGATGCATAGGAGATCAATCTGATTTAGTGTTAATTCTTAAAAAAATTACATGACAAATCCAGTTGATCCCGCTGGCGGTTGCGGCTATCTGGTTTGACTTAGACATGCAAGTCTTCCGAAAGGAGGCGAACTGCTCAGTAACACGTAGATAACCTGCCCTATTGCCCATAATACCCTCGGGAAACTGAGATTAAGAATGGATAGGTGCCGACTACTGGAATGTGTTGGTGCTCAAAATTTGCAATAGACTGGGTCTGCGGTGGATTAGGTTGTTGGCGGAGTAATAGCCCACCAAGCCGATGATCCATACGGGCTTTTAGCGAAGGGGCCCGGAGAGGGAGTCTGAGACACTACTCCCAGCCCTACGGGGTGCAGCAGTCGAGTATTTTCTGCAATGTACGAAAGTATGACAGAGCAAGCCAGAGTGATTTTCTATAATTGAAAATCTTTTATGCGA
>CAYSGT010000099.1:0-4040 GCA_964430805.1 Candidatus Woesearchaeota archaeon | reverse complement strand
CCAGTAAATGATTGAAATAGTTTTTACCAAACCTGGAATTGCTTTCAGAGTCTCAACTTTCATATTACTTTATGAGATTATTTGCTTATATATCTATTTTTTGGGTTACAAATTGACCTTTTGATGCTTAATGAGGTTAGACCACTCTTGGTAATATTCCAGGGCTTTCTTATCTATGTCTCCTGATGAGATGATTAGCGCAGGCATCTTTTCTGCTTGGGCTCTTTGCAATGTGCTCACTAGGTCTTCTAGAGTTATCTTTTTTTTGTCTTTTGCTACAAGATAAAACTCTTGCTGCCCTAGATGAGTGTTTAATTTTACCTTTGCTGTGAGTTCCTTCTTTTTTGCTAAAATTTCTTTTGTTATTTCATATTCTCTTTTTATTAGTAATTTCTTTATATCTTCCAGGAATGGTGAAGAGATCTCTTTTATTTTAGGAGCTTTTTTTATAGGGTTTTCAATTGTTTTAATAATTGGATTTTCTGTTTTTTGGTTTTGAACCGGTTCTATTGGTTTTTCTATTTCTTGTTTTTTCGGCATTTCTTCTACTTTTTGTTCGGTTATTATTGCTTTTTCTTGCTTTTTAATTTGAGGGTTTATTATTTGTTCTATGAACTCTTTTGCTTTTTCGTTTGTCATGGTGTGTATTTTCCAAAACAGCAATTCTCGCCCTTTGTCTATAATTTGTATCGGTGTTGCGAAATCTTTGATGTGCCTTAAAGCAACTCGGATTGCAGGTTCTACTTGAGTATCTTCTAGAATATTATTTTGTTTTAGTAAATTGAACGCTTCTTTTTCCTTGTTATTTAGATGGTTTACATATTTTTGCAGTTGTTCTTCCTGACCGCTTATGTAATATAATGGGGAACTTCCTACTCTCATGTTGCTCAATTTTAGTTTTTGTTCTCCAACTAGCTCTGACATAAAAGCCGCTGTGAATATGTTATTTTGCCCTATTGCGCTTGCGACTCTTACAGGGAATTCAGGGCCCCTTTCTCTTATTACTTGTAATATTTTCTCTTTTGTTTGCAGGAGTTTTTGCATGTCTGGCATGATTGTTTCTGGAACTTACTCTATAAATAGATTTTTATACATTTTATTCTATTTGTAAAGGTGAAAAACTTTGAAAAGACTATTTTGTATACTGTTTTGATTTCATTGATTACTATAGGTTTTATATCGGTGGTTCAGTTGAAAGGTCAGCAGGATATTAGTTCAAATGCAAGCTATTTGGATCCAATAACTATAGATTTTTTAGCTTTTTTAGCGTCTTTTTTCTTGATTTCTGAGGGTGCATATAGAATTTTTGAACATAAGAGTAATAGATATAGAAATCAGTTTACTCGGTCTTTAAGAATTGCTTTTGGAGTAGGGATACTTACTACTCATATAATTCAGGCATTGTTTAAAGTCGGTGGATTTTCTTTTCCTATTTAAGGTTTAAGCCAGCCGATTTCGTAGTACAAGACATCATTTTCGTCATCGACTATGCCTATAAGGAGTTTCTTTTTTGTTGAATGGGCTACTCTGTTCTTTGCTGCGAAGTCATGCCATGTGTGGGGTTCTGATTCTCGGACAGCGTATGCCAGCCACATTGCATGGTCTTCTCCTGGTTTTGCTCCTTTCTTGTAAATTCTGAAGTCTGCTCCGAATTTTAGGGCTGTTTTTACTAAGTAGCCTTTATTTCTTAAGTCTTCAAATAGGGAGAGTTTTGTTTCTATTCTTTTGTCTTGTTTTTTTGCTTTTTCAATAGCTTTGTCAAAGGATATTTGCTTGTTCTTGAAATGGAGAGTAATCTTATTATTGCTGCAAAGGAATAGGGCTTCCACCCATGAATATTCTATTCTATCTCTAACTTTTTCCCCAAATCTTGACTTTTCGTATAAAGAGAATGCTTCAGAGGATGTTGAATGTATTTTCTCACTTGAGATGTGTGCGGTTATCATCTTTAAATAAGGTACTTTTGTTATTTAAAGCATTGCTGTTGCAACTAGGAAATAAACTATAATTGAAGTGGCATCTGAAACTACTGTGGCAAATGGACCCCCTCCAATTGCAGGGTCTCCTCCTAATCTTTCTATTCCCAGAGTTATTAAAAATGCTGTGAGGCTCGTTATTATTAGTGTGCTAAATGAAGCTATGCTTATGACTAATGCAAGATAATTTTGTTGCCAGAATAATGCAATAACTACAAACATTAATATGCTGATTATTGCAGACATAACTAGGCTAACTAATCCTTGTTTGAGCAGATAGTTCTTTACTTTTAACTCTTTTCCCATTACTGCTAAATCTCTAATAAAAATTGTTTGAATTTGTGTGCCTAGGGCGTCGCTCATATACACGATTGCTGGAACAAAGAATGCTAAGATAATGTAATGTTCTAGGATTTTTTCAAATGTTCCTATGAAATAGGCCGTAACCATTATACCAAGCAACCCAAAAATTAACCAAGGTATTCTGTGAGAAACGCTTTTGTATAGGGGTATCTTTTCTGCATTTTCATATTCTAAATGAGCCTTATGGATGCCTGCAAGGGCAAATGTTTCAGCCCTTAATGTTTTGTTAAGTATTTGAAAAACCTCTTTTGGCGGAATTATTCCTATCAATGCTCCTGCTTCTGTTACTGGCACTGATTTTATTCTATATCTTAGCGCAAGATGAGCAAGAGTTTTGTAATTTGTTTCTGGAGAAATACTTACTACTTTTGCCAGCATGAATTCGCTAACCTTTGTTTTAGATGGGAGCCTGAATATCTCCTTTATCGAAAAAACGCCTATGAGCTTATTGCCTTTTTCTACTACATAAATATAATCTATTGACTCGCAGAGATTACTGTATTTTTTCAGGGCTATTTTTACTTGTTCGACTGTTTGGTCTCTTGTTACTTTTGGAACGTGCGGGTCCATAACCTTTTTTATCTTTTTGAATATTTCCTCGCTTTTCATGCTTATAAAGAGTATTGGGAAGTTTTAAACATTGTTAACTGTTAGAATTTGTCAAATAGAAAATTATATATAGTGTTTCTTATGTGTTTTGTTATGGAAGAAGATTTGTCTATGAGCGTGACATTGCATGAGGAAGAACTTGATGGTGAAAAGGTTTTTGTAGCTGATTGCGTAGAACTTGGAGTGAGTGATTTTGGAAAGACTATAGATGAGGCACTCAGTAATTTGAAAAGCGGCGTTTCTCTTCTTTTTGAGGAAGCTCCAGAAAAGAGAATGTTATTGCGACGCAAAGAACCTGTGCTCGTTACTCGAGTAGCTCTCTGAAATCTAATCCTGCTTGTCTTTCTACGCTTTTTAGTGTTCCGATTGGAATTATGGGTTTGTGAAGGGGAATTACGACTGTTTTTTCATTTTTTCTCATTATTAGGTGTGTTCCGCTCTGTCGCATTATTTTGAATCCATTGTCTTCTAGAATTTTTATCACATCTCTTGTTCGAATATTTTTGAGTTTCACTTTATTTTGAAGTTGAGCAAAGTTTTAAATCTGTGGTTTTTGATGGGTTGGTATGAATTGTGTTATTATCCATGGGTGTCCTGATGATGCTGAAACTGCTAAAGATCCTACTAGGAGAACTTATGATAAACATTGGATACCTTGGATAAGAAGAGAACTAGAAAAAAGAAAGATTAGTGTTGAAGTTCCTTTAATGCCAACACCTTGGGATGTGGATTATTCTCAATGGAAGAAATCTTTTGAAAAAATTCAAGTTAATGATAAAACAATTTTGATAGGTCATAGCTGTGGCTCTGCTTTTTTAGTTAGATGGTTAGGAGAGACTAAACGTAAGGCCTATAAGCTTATCTTGGTCGCACCTTGGAAAATTCCTTATGGAGAAGGAGAATTTTTGGAAAAGAAAAAACAGTTTTATGATTATGAAATTGATCAAAGTATTAGAAATCGAGTAAAAGAAGTGATTATTTTTACTTCAGATAATGAAAAAGACGAAGGTAAAGAAAGTGCGGCGATATTTCATAAATCTCTTGGCGGAACAGTTATTAATTTAAATGGTCGAGGGCATTACCTAATAAGAG
>CAYSGT010000098.1:2038-4070 GCA_964430805.1 Candidatus Woesearchaeota archaeon | reverse complement strand
CGTTATCCTCAGGCAGTGGACGTTTCACCTTTAAGAAGAGTTAATTTAGCAATTAGATGGATGACTCAGGGGGCTTATCAGAAATCGTTCGGAAAAAAGAAGAAGATGGCTGAAGCACTGGCTGCAGAAATAATGAACGCCGCTGATTCGAATATGGAAAGTTATGCTTTGAATAAGAAGAATGAAGCTGAGAAACAGGCTGATTCTGCGAGATAATTTTAGATGAGGTTAATTAATTCACTCAAACCAGGACGTGGTTTTTTAATTGGAGAAGATACTAGATTATATGTTCAAGGCGTAGATTATACTAAAAACCCACTTGGTTTTGTAAGCTTGAGGTTAGAAAGAGATAATCATACAAGATATTTTTGCATGGATTATGGCGAAGAAAAAGAAATAACCGAGCAAGCATCAGTAGTATTCAGAGGAAGAAGTAGCCGAGATAAAAAAGAAGTCTTATTTCATCTGCATGTGCCACGAGAATTATTAATCAGGCCAATTAATGGTCGTCATTCAGTTTAAAATAATTAAAATTAAATAGTTACACCCA
This sequence comes from Candidatus Woesearchaeota archaeon, assembly GCA_964430805.1. GTDB lineage: Archaea > Nanobdellota > Nanobdellia > Pacearchaeales > GW2011-AR1 > SICU01. The sequence continues at coordinate 3,520 of CAYSGT010000098.1, read as the reverse complement.
CTTATTTTTTGTGGATATAGATAATTCTATAAATGTGACTTGAAGAGCAAGAAATAGAATATTTTAAAAAGAGACAATTTTAAAGAAATGCGTGACAAAGACTTGCTTGAGAAGACGAGAATCAGTTATTCAAATTTTCCAGATACTTTTAAAGAATTCTGCAATCTTGTAGTTTATACCAAAAATAAGGGATCAGAAGTTATTGCTAAAGAGATAGTTGATTTTATTGAACTAAACAATAACGTTTAAAAACCATCTTTAATAAGACGATTTATCCAATTTAAAATTTTACAAAATGGCAGATAACAAAAATTGATATTTTTGAATCTCCAATTTTAAACGGATAGAATAACAGAAAATGGCCGAAAAAGAAACAAGCTTACTGAAGATTGAGCGCTTGACAAGTAATCAAGCAAATATTCGTAATGTTGCAACTTCTGCGCATATACATCACGGAAAAACCGCTTTTACTGATAACCTACTTGCTGCTGCTGGAATGATGGCTGAGAAGAACGCGGGAGACTTAGAAGAGGGGATGAGCACATGGCAACATAAGGACGAACAGGAAAGACTCATGACCGTTGACGCTGCAAACGTTTCTATGGGGCACTCTTATGATGGCCAGGAATATTTGATTAATTTAATTGACACGCCAGGACACATTGACTTTGGAGGTAACGTAACTAGAGCTATGAGGGCTATTGATGGAACTTTCGTTTTAGTATGCGCTGTAGAGGGGATAATGCCTCAGACAGAGACAGTTCTTAAGCAGGCATTGCGTGAAAGAGTAAAGCCAGTTTTATTCATAAATAAAGTTGACAGATTAATTAAGGAATTAAAAGTAACTCCTCAGCAAATGCAGGAGAAATTTGCTAAAATAATTGCTGAGTTTAACACTTTGATTTTACAGATTGCAGAACCTGAACTTGCTGAAAGATGGAGAGTTAATGTTGCTGAAGGAAGCGTTGCGTTTGGAAGTGCTCGTGAAAACTGGGCTTTGTCTGTTCCATTTATGAAGAAAAGAAATATTAGTTTTGGGGATATAATTAAGATTTATGATATGGAAGAAAATGAAAGAAAGGAATGGGTTTGGAAGAATGCTCCCTTGAATGAAGTAGTTTTAGATATGGCAGTTAAACATTTGCCTAATCCACTCGAAGCTCAGAAATATAGAATTCCAAAGATTTGGAGAGGGGATATTGAGAGCAAGATGGGGCAGGACCTCATTACATGCAACCCTAAAGGAGAGTTAGCTTTTGTAGTTACAAGAATTGTTATAGATCATAGAAGTGGAAAAGAGCTTTGTGCTGGGCGATTATATTCTGGAACGTTGCAGAATGGGATGGATGTTTACTGCAATTTAAACAAAAAGAAAGCGAGAATCCAGCAAGTTTTAGTATACAATGGAATAAAGCCAGAGCAACTTGACCGCGTTCCTGCTGGAAATGTACTTGCTGTTTCAGGACTTAATGTTGATGTTGG
>CAYSGT010000098.1:0-2028 GCA_964430805.1 Candidatus Woesearchaeota archaeon | reverse complement strand
GAGAAACAGTTACATTAACTGAACAAACCCCGTTTGAAGAGCTTAAGCACATATTCCAGCCAGTTATAACCAAGTCCATTGAAGTTACGAAGCCGCAGGATTTGCCTAAACTTATTGAAGTACTCCGCAAAGTTGGAAAAGAAGATCCTTCTGTGAAGATTGAGATTAATGAAGAGACAGGAGAGAACCTACTTTCTGGAATGGGGGAATTGCACTTAGAAATTATTGAAGGTAGAATCAAAACAGAGAAAGGTCTTGAGGTAAAAATGGGCAATCCAATCATTGTATACAGGGAGACAATAAGTAAAACAAGCGGGGAAGTTGAAAGCAGAACTGGCAACGGGCATAACATATTCTTCCTCGAGATGATGCCTTTAGAGGATAATGTTTACGAGGCGATTGAAAACGGAAGCATTCCTGAAGGAAAGCTAAAGAAAAAACCTGAAGATATCTGGAAGAAACTTTCTGATTTAGGAATTTCCAACGATGAAGCTAGGGCTTATAGAGATATTTACAAAGGAAATGTATTTGAAGACCAGACCAGAGGACTTGTGCTTTTGTCTGAAGTAATTGAGTCAATAATGGATGGATGGAGGCTTGTAGTTGATAACGGACCCTTGGCTAAAGAGCCGTTAATGAAGACTAAATTTATATTGCATGACGCTAAACTTCACGTAGACCACATGCACAGAGGACCTGCGCAGATTTATCCTGCTATCAGACTAGGAATGTTCCAGGCAATGACAAAAGGCGGAGCAGCAATACTTGAGCCAATCCAGACACACTTAATTGAAGCTCCTGTTGACTACATGGGTGCTGTTACGGGTCTTGTTGCAAGCAAGCGCGGAATATTAATTGATGTTGAACAAAGGGGGATTGATGTTTTCATTAAAGCGCGCATTCCTGTAGCTGAAATGATTGGGTGGGCTAGTGATTTAAGAAGCCTTACAGAAGGCAGAGGTGTTTCTAGCTTGATTACTCAGGACTTCAAACAGCTTCCTCGTGAATTACAAGAAAATGTGGTTAGGAAGATTAGAGATAGAAAAGGATTAGCTGCTAATCAGTAATTGTTATGTCAAAGTGTTTGAAAACCACACACTTTATGGTGTGGAGGATGTCATGTAAGATTGTTGGAATGATTAGATTATGTAAACTCTTCTTGGCGGGTCTCCTGTTCTAATTGGTTCATACCAAAATAATTGGGGGTTGCCATCATCATCAAAGTACTGCCATTGCTTGAGTCTATCAGGAAGTTCTCTTCTTACTATTTTTCCTTCCATGACAAGAGCACCTAATATCTCATTAACTATCTGCTCTCGCATATCAACACCCACTTGGATTTGAACATTTGCTTGTGGACCCTCTTCTAAAATATATTCAAGGACGCGTTGTTTATCCCCCATAAATAAAATATATATTTATATTATAAAAATGTTTGTGAACTCTTCTCGTTCGATTCGAGAATGGACCCATCGAGAATCGAACTCGAGTCTTATCCATGCCATGGATACATATTACCGCTATACTATGGGCCCTTTTTGTCTTCTACACCGAGAAAGCCCAAAGCTGAAAGCGAGGAGCTTCACAGGAAGAGAAGATAAAAATCTTCTTTTATAAAGAATTTATTGATTATATAAAACTTATTGAGTTAAATGTTCTTTAACTAAAAATTCTAATTTTGCTTTTCCATCATCACATTTCCATCTTTCTCCAGTGAATTTTTGAGATCTAATTCCTTTTGAGATTTCACATTCACCATTTCTTCTTATGTTTGCTTTGTAAAGGTCTCCTCTTATTGAAAAATCATTATCGCTGTTGGATAGGTATAACACTGTAGCAAAGGTAGATAATTCTTTTTCTTCTTTTTCTGGTATGCTCTTGTCCGTAGAAATAGAAGTGACTCCTGTTCTAGAACCTGCTGTTTCTTTTAATCCACGAAGATCATTCCAATTGTAGTCTTTTGTTTCCATATTAAACGCTCTTTTTAGAACATTTATAAATCTTTGTAATGATGTAACTTACAAGGAG
>CAYSGT010000097.1:420-4114 GCA_964430805.1 Candidatus Woesearchaeota archaeon | reverse complement strand
TTAAATGGAAGATATGGTATTTATTATATTGGATATGAATCTCTAGGAGACTTAGATCTAAGTGCTAATATTTTGCAAAATCAGATAGATCATAACCTTGGTGGTGGAATTTACTTCTATGGTCAAAGATATTATCCTGCAGACTCTTTTCAAGATGTTATGATCAGTTGTAATGATATATTACATAGCGGATCAGGGAATAGAAATGGGATACATTCTGAAGGGTTTAACAATGGAGTTGATTTATATATAGATTTAAGAAACATAATAGAATATAATTTAATTGGTATCTCTTTAGATTTTCTTAATTATATTCCTCTTCATATTGACCCAGGCAATGCTAACAATAACTATTTGGGAAACAATTATATTGGAATCTTCATAAATAATACTTACGGATATCCAAACTCAAAATATACGGTGTCTTATAATGACTTTGATCAAAACACTATTCAAGCTATAGATAATAGAGGGGTAGGTTATAATTTCTTAAGTAACTGGTGGAGTGATTATAGTCCTACGTGCGTAGATAATAGTCCTTTTGATGGATGGTGTGATTTGGGTCGCCCATTTCCTTTTGGAGGAGCAGAAATTCAAACCAAAGCGGGTTCTTGGTGGGGACATAAACTAAGGGGGTATTTGGTAAAAGCTAATACTGGCGTAGTTCCTAAACAAGACTGCCCAATTATTGAGTTCCCTCAACCATTTAATAATACTCTAGTTGGTACTCAAACTAATCCATTTGGAACTAACACGGGAGAACCTGGTACTGGTGGAAGCGGAACTTCTGGCACTACGACTGGTGGGGAGCCTGGCAACCCAAATTCTGATGGATAATAAAGATTAATTTCTTTTTAGTCTGAAACTACTTTCGACGATTTTTTATCTCGTTTTATAAGGCCTAATTGGTCATCGAGTTCTTGGGCCATGTCTTTAAGGTCTTCAAAGACTCTTCCTAAGTCTCTTTGTAATTCTTCCATTAAAGTTTCAAGGTTTTCTACTCTTAACATGTATTTACTTTCATATTGGGTTACTAATCCTGATTCCATTAAGTGAGAGATGTGGTGTATTATTGTTCCGCGTGTTAGATTTGTTTTTTCTGCTAGATCATCTGAACTGAGAAGCTGCCTTCTCCTTGCTGCTTTTACTAATTCCACGAATATTCTGAAACAAGAACGTTCTTTATCTCTCTGAGAAAAAAGTCCTAAGGACTCTGAGAACCATTGCAAATCGGTATTGAGGTCTTTCTTTTGAGGCTTTCTAGTTTTAATTAAAGTGACTCGGCGGAATTCATATATCATGGTTGAGCTAAGGTTAACAAGTATTTAATAGTTATTAATGTTGTTTTCTTAAGGAGAACTGAGTTTTAGAAGGATAAAACATATATCCTATAAAATATTCTCTTGCTCCTCTTCTTATAACTTCATCATCTAGACCTAAATCTTTTGCTAAATTTGTTAAATTTGTTGGTATATCTTTTGAGCCCCTATATGCATAACTAGAATCTAACTCAAGCGAAGTTGCTAATCTTCCTGCTGCCAAATTCAATCTTTGAAATTCTTTTTCACTTTCTATAGATCTTTTTAATCTTAAGAATATTTGTTCTTCCTTATTTTCTGGTTCTTCTACTGCATCTGCTAATTCTTTATGTTCTGTTCTTTGCAAGGCTTCTTTTATTTTTGGAACGAATGTTGCAACATGAGCTTTATAACTTTTGAAGTCAAATTTAGCCATGTTAACATATTTTATTTAGATTATATAACATTAATGCTTAAAATCTTCGATAGATTTTAAGATTGAATTAATAAGGTCTTTAGTAATAAATAATGATGGGGTTGAATGAATCTCATTTATTTTTTGTATTTCTACTTTTTTATTTTTTTATTGATGTTCTTGTCTGAAGTAACTTTGACAACTTTTGAGTTATTGTTTACTAATAATTCTGAAATATTGTCTTTTGCATTTTTTGGGCTTACAATACTTTCACCAAGCTGTTTTTCAATGTCTTTTCTTGCATTTCCTGCAATGGATCCTCCTCTTATTGCTTTATTTTTGCTTTCTTCAAACCTGTCTGGATTTTCCTTTTTTGATAACTCAGTCGTTGCGGTTTCTGCTAACATATTTAAGACCAGTTCAAGATTGGTCATGTTGTCTCTTAAGCTTTCTTTTCTTAAACTCTTTAACTGTTTATATTCTGCTATTGTTTTACTAGACCATGCTTTTGTAATTTCATTTGTTAATATTGCAAAATCTGTTTCTTTCTTTACTCCTGAACGATTCCACTCATCTGTAAGTTCCTTCCTTATCTCTATTGTTTTAAGTCTTTGATTAACCCATTCTTTGGAATATCCTTTTTGCATATAGGTTTTCATCGCTCTATCAAATGCAAGTTCTGGGTCTTCTGTTTCTTCAATTCGTTCATAGCCTACTTTTGCAAGCCAAGCCTTAAATGGCTCAGCTTTTTTCGATGGAACTGACTGTACAAGTCTTAAAACTTGTTCTGTGTCTCCCACATCGGTAAGGTAGAATTTTCCATCTGATGACTTCATTTTCAGTTGGTTACAATTTGTAACCGACTCATTTCCTTCTTCTTTAAGTCTGTGTTTTAAAACTTTCCAGTAATTTCTTGCTCCTTGAAAATCATTATCTGTAAGCACAGAAATTATATCAATTATTGAAAAATACCATTTCTCGTTCTCTTGATTCCATTCAACTCTTACTTTTTTGTTTTCAAAAAGTCTTATTGAGTTGTTTTGCTCCATCTTAAGGATTATTTGCTAGACTAAAAAGGTTTTATAGTTATTGATTGTTGACTGGATTTATATTAAACATTGTTCCTTTTTCTTTCAAGCCCTATTCTATATCTTCTTTTATTGCAGATTCTAATTCTGCTACTTCTTTTTTTGTTGCCTTTGTGACTATCTTTTTCATGGTTTCTTATTGTAATTGTATAATTTAAGCTTTTTTGTGTTTTAAACTTGAAAATCGAAAGATTTAAATACTCGTTTATTTGATATACTGTATGTTCACTTAAGGTGAACATGAAATACCTAAGATGATTGTAAAAATGGAAATGAAACAAGAACTAAATCCGGCTCATAAGCAAGATGCTAAACAAACTGTAAAAGAGTTTGAGACCGAGCTTAAGAAAGATGTAGAGGCTAAGACTGAAGTTATTGAAGATTATGAGAATACTATGAAGCGCTTGCAAGCGGATTTTGAGAATTATGTAAAGCGTACTCAGAAAGAGAAAGAGGATTATTCTAAAGTTGCTGTTGCTAGAGTTTTAGTTAAGTTTGTAGATATTGTTGATGATTTAGATAGGGCTTTGAATGTTCTTGAGAAAACACAAGATGGGGAAGTTAAGACTGGAATTAAAATGGTTCATGGCAGATTTCACAAGATACTTGCTGAAGAGGGAATAAAGTCTTTTGATTCTCGCGGCAAAAAGATTGATCCATTTATGCATGAAGTTATAGAAATGGTTTCTAATGATTTGCCTGAGGGAACTATTGTTGAAGAAATTCAGAAAGGTTATGTTATGAAAGATAAGGTTCTTAGAGCGGCTAAGGTTAAAGTTTCCAAAGGAAAGGGGGAAGAAATTAAACATGAGTAAGGAGAAAATAATCGGTATAGATTTAGGAACTCAGAATTCTGCTGCTTCAGTTTTACAAGCTGGAAGACCTACTATTGT
>CAYSGT010000097.1:0-410 GCA_964430805.1 Candidatus Woesearchaeota archaeon | reverse complement strand
GTTCCGAGTGCTGAAGGGGCTTCTCTTTATGGGAAGGCTTTTCCGAGTTTTGTTGCATTTACCAAAGATGGAAATGTTTTAGTTGGAGAGCCTGCTCGAAGACAGGCTGTATCTAATCCTGAAGGAACTGTTTATGGCGCTAAACGCAAAATGGGAACTAGTTTTAAGTATAAGATTCATGGTAAAGAATATTCACCTCAACAGATTTCTGCATATATATTACAGAAAATAAAACGCGATGCTGAAGAGTTCCTTGGAGAGAAGGTTAACAAAGCGGTTATCACTGTTCCTGCTTATTTTGATGATAATCAAAGACAAGCTACAAAAGACGCAGGTCAGATTGCTGGACTTGAGGTTGTACGTATAATTAACGAGCCTACTGCTGCTGCACTTGCTTTTGGATTGGATAA
>CAYSGT010000096.1:0-4136 GCA_964430805.1 Candidatus Woesearchaeota archaeon | reverse complement strand
ATTACATAGAAATAACGCTCAAGATAGGGGTGCAATAATTTCGGGATACTACAATTTCTTTTAGAAACTGACCTTTGGAACTGCGCGTTCTTCTGCTGCGATCTTTAGGAATGGCTTTTCCTTTCTTCCATATATAGATGCAAAAACCTTGCCAGGGAAAGTTGTGCATGCGTTGTTGTATGACAAGATTCCATCGTTGTAAAACTGTCTTGCGTAAGCCACTTTTTCTTCTATCGAGGTTAATTCTTGCTGAAGATGTAAGAAATTTTCGCTTGCTCTTAGTTGAGGATAGTTTTCTGAGATTGCAAAAATAGATTTCAATGCGCTTTCTAACTGATTTCCTGCTTTGACTTTGCTTTCCATCGTTGTTGCTCCCATGAGTGCTTTTCTTGCGTTAGTGACTTCGCTAATTGCCCCTCTCTCGTGTTTCATGTATCCTTTAACTGAAGCTAGTAAGTTAGGCACTAAATCTGAACGCTTTTTTAATTGAACATCTATTTGTGATAAAGAATTGTCAATTTGATTGCTTAAGCTGACTAAACGATTATAGTAATAGATGAACATTATTACAATTACTGCCAAGACTACCCCTATTATCCATCCATATATCATGTTATTATCAATTTGTTTACTATTATAAATCTTTTTATATGGGCATTGCTTTAATTAACTGTTTTATATGGAGCAATTTTTTAAGACTGTATTGACATTTGCTGTGCTTATAGCCGTGCTTTTTGGGCTTTATTTCTTCAGCGATTGGTTCTCTAAGACGACTGGGTATGTTTTTGGCGAGAGCGAAAAAATGGACCTGGCTATTTGTTTGAAGAATAAAGACGTTGTTTTTTATTCTTCTTCGACGTGTCCTGATTGTGATAGGCAACTTGAACTTTTAGGAAAAGATGCTTCTAAACTGCTTAATATTGTTATTTGCAGTAATGCTGATGAATGTCCTGCTGGAGGCGTTCCTGCGTGGGAAATTGGAGGACAGACACATTATGGATACAAGGAATTAAGTGAGTTAGTTGGTATTTCTGGGTGCGATGTTAAGTAGTATCTCAATAGTAGTTACAATGCAAAGATTTAAATAGAGATAGTAATGGTTAATTTTATGAATTTCGTAAAACCCAAATTCGTAGGTATTGTTGAACATGTAAGAACTCAACCTAGTTATGACTATTGCATCTTAAATCAAGATAATGGACATATGGCTGGTGCAGTCAGTCTAGAAACTATAGCGGAATTAATCGCCGGAGAGCTAGGCGAGAAATTCCAACAAAGAATAACTTATCAACCGCCGAGGGGTGTTGATATGAGGGGAACAGAAAGAGGATTATGTCCCAGTGTATATCATCAGTTATCTGTTCTTGAACAAGACAGGTTTGAAAAGGAAGTTTTAAGAATATCACAAAAAAGTTAAGCCGATTTGTTTTGTATTTTGTGCAAAGCCGGTTGTGGCCCTAAAAATTAGATATCTCTAAAATAAGGGGCGTTATGTATATTTCCTACTCTTAGGTACTTTTCGTCGATTAATTGCATTGCGTTTTTGATAGATTCTCTCTGAAATGCTTGTATCGCTAGAACTTCTGGTCTAACCTCTTGCTCCCTCTCTGCACGTAAGCTTTGTTCTTCAATTGAAGCTGATAGCCCCTCCCTAAGATTTGCGTAAACTTCCCAGCGTTGTTCTGTCCCCCTAGAATAAGGTTTAATAAATTCTCTAAAAGTTAATTCTTTTAGAGTGTGATTTCTATCTTCACCTAACTCACAAAAATTTGGAGAAATGCCTGGCTCCCAACCAACTACTAATTCATCTATTTCTGAAAAATCTACCGCCATATTTGTTGCGAACTTTGTTAATTTATAAAGATTTAGATAAAATTCAGGTTATTTCCAATAGGGTTATGAAAGAGTAAATTATCTTTTTTAGAGATAGTTCGTTAACTTGGGTTTTCATTCTACCACTATCTTAGCTTTCATGTAAGGATGAGGTGCGCAATGATAATCAAAGGTTCCTAATTCATTAAATGTATGGGAATAAGTTTCATCTTTTCCAAATAACTCTGAATTTAATTCGCTTCCCGAGTCGCTTGTTACTGTGTGCCTTGCTGAATCCTTATTTGTCCAAGTTACTGTGCTTCCGCTTGTTATTGTAAGAGCTAACTGGCTAAAGTTAAAGTTTACTATTTCTATTTCATAATTGTCTGCAACCGGCGTATTTTGCGATGGATCATTTGGCGCAGGTATTTGGTTTTCTGTATTTGGCTCGCTTTCAGATAATTCCTCTTCACTTGGCAAGTTAGAAGAACTTGTTGAGTCCGTATTTTTAAGGCTCAATAAGAATATTGCTAATAAGACAACTATTATGACCCCTACTCCGATGATTAATTTTGATTTCATTTTGCCTCTTTCATTTTTTAGTTCTTAGGTGGTTTTCTTTATTAATGTTTGTAATTAGATTGTTGTTAGCGTTTCTGATTCTTCTCCCATGAAAAGTTCATAGATCTAATGAATGTAAACTCTATTGTTCTCAAATATGGATAAAAGTTAATCTTAAAAGTCTTGTTATCCGTTAACTGCCATGGTTAAAGAATTGTACTTTGATACCGCGGCTACAACGCCCGTTTACCCTGAAGTTGTCAAGGCAATTAATTCTGTTATGCTTAAAGATTATGGAAACCCTAGTTCTGAACATGCTTTTGGAGATAATGCTCAAAAGAGGATTATTTCTGCTCGGGCTAATATTGCTCGGGCTCTTGGTGCTAGGACCCATGAGATATTTTTTACTTCTGGAACTACTGAATCCAATAACTGGGTTTTTTCTGGACTTGCGCACGCTAATTCTGGAAAGAAGAAGATTATGATTAGCCGTATTGAACATCCTTCGATAAGAGAAACTGCTAACTTATTTAGAAATTGGGGGTATCAAATAGTTGAGATTCCTGTTGACTCTAGCGGTTTTGTCGATATTAATTTTATTGAGCGAGAGATTAACTCATCTACTCTTTTTGTTTCGGTAATGCATGTAAATAATATTTTTGGAACAATACAGGACTTGAAAAAAATTGGGGATATTTGCAAACGTAATGGTGTGCTTTTTCATACTGATTGTGCGCAGAGTTTTGGTAAATTGAAAATACTCGTGCATGACTGGAATATTGATTTATTGAGCGCTAGTGCTCATAAAATAGGCGGACCTCACGGAATTGGACTGCTTTATCTTCGCGATGGAGTAAAATTTTCTCCTCTTATTTATGGTGGTGGACAAGAAAGAGGTTTGCGAAGCGGTACTGAGAATGTTGCTGGAATTGTTGGATTTTCAAAAGCACTTGAGATTATTGGAAAGAGTGATAAGGATAAGATAAAAGATTTGAGAGATTATTTTATGGGAGAACTTGAGAGAATTGGTGGTAAGATTAATGGAAGTAAAGAAGAAAGATTGTATAATAATATTAATGTTATTCTCCCAATTGATTCTGAATCTTTGGTTTCATATCTGTCAGAAAGAGGAATAATGTGTTCTACTAGGAGTGCTTGTTCTGAGAAACAAGGGGAAAATAGAGCTTTGAAAGCACTTGGTTTGACAAAGAAAGAAATTAAAGGGAGCTTTAGATTGAGTCTAAGTGAATTTAATAACACGAAAGAAGTTGATAAAACAATAGGGGAAATCAAGAAAGGTAGAGATATTCAAAAACAGTAATCTATTTAACCCTTTATTTTGTAAGATTTTTATGCAATTGCTTACTAAGCCGTACGTTTTAGAGAATAGAAAGAGGATTGTTTCAGAGATTAAAGAAGGAAAGGTGTTTGTTTATCCAACAGATACAATATATGGGCTAGGATGCAACACTTTTAATGAAACTAGTGTTAAGAGAATAAGGGCAATGAAGAGAAGAGATGATAAGCCTTTTTCTGTTATAGCACCAAGTATTGAATGGATATTTGAGAATTTTTCTGTTTCAGGAATTGCCAAAGCGTGGATTTCCAGACTGCCAGGGCCGTATACTCTGATATTGCCTATGAAGCCAGAATTTAGAAGCAAAATTGCAAAATCAGTTACAGCTATTGAGACACTTGGAGTAAGAATTCCTAATCATTGGTTTTATGAAATAGTTAGAGAATCGGGAATTCCTATAGTAACT
>CAYSGT010000095.1:1433-4153 GCA_964430805.1 Candidatus Woesearchaeota archaeon | reverse complement strand
TGTTTTGTCGTGGCAATAATTGAGCTATCTTCAGTTACAGGAAGTGATCGCACAACTTCCCCATTTTTATCTTCAGATTTAATATTAATAACTCCCTTGCCTCCACGTCCAGTTAAACGATAATCTTCCAAAGCACTTCTCTTACCATATCCTTTATTTGTCACAGTTAAAATAGAAGTCTTTTCAGGATTCTTCATAGGAACAGGAACAAGAGAGACCACTTCATCCTTAGAATTAAGTTCTATTCCCTTAACTCCGTAACTAGCACGCCCCATCTGACGAACATCATCAGAATTAAATCTTATAGCCTTACCGTCGGAAGTAGTCAATAATACTTCCTGCTTGTCAGAAACGCGCATAACGCTAATAAGCACATCCGAGCCATCAACAGGCATATTCATAACACGAACACCCGTAGCGCGAGGCTTAGATACATCTGAAACAGCTATTTTCTTTACAATTCCAAGTTTAGTTACAAACATTAAATAGCCTTTATCAAAGTCTGAAACAGATAGCACATTAGCAACGGTTTCATCTCTTAAGTCCAAAACATTTACAAGTGCTTTTCCTTTACTTTGACGTTCAGAAGCAGGCACTTCATTAGACTTAAGCCAATACAATCTTCCGCGAGACGTAAAGAAGAGCAAATAATCATGAGTAGAACAAGTAATAAGCTTAGTAACAAAATCTTCTTCTTTCAAATCTGCTCCAGTTACCCCGATGCCTCCACGTTTCTGCTCTTTGTAAACTTTAACATCAACTCTCTTGATATATCCAGAGTTAGTTATCATAACAACAACATCTTTTTTCTCAACCAAGTCTTGTTCAGTGATTTCATCAACATTGCGTATAACTTTAGTTCTCCTATCGTCCCCAAATTTAGTCTTCAACTCATTTACTTCTTTCTTAATTACTTTCAATATTTCTTTTTCATCTCCAAGTATCTTCTTCAATTCAGAAATCAATTCCTTAAGTTTTTTCTCCTCATCTCGCAATTTATCTGCTTCAAGATGGGTCAATTGCTGTAATCTTATCTCAAGCACTGCTTTAGCCTGTCTATCAGTCATTCCAAATTTTTTCATAAGCCCTTCGTGAGCTGCTTTAGCGTCTTCAGATTTCTTTATCAAAGCAACAACTGCATCTATATCTCTCAAAGCTAATAAAAGCCCAAGAACAAGCTCCAAACGGTCAAGAGCCTTTCTCAAATCGAAATCAGTTCTTTTACGAACAACAATCTGCCGATACTTAACATATTCTCTAATAATATCTAACAAATTCAAAACTCTAGGCTGTTTACCAACAAGAGCAAGCAAATTAGCGTCGAAACTAGTCTGAACATTTGTCATTTTATACAACTGATTCATTGTAAACTTAGGTTCTACATCTTTTTTCAATTCAATAACTATGCGCACTTTTCCTTTAGCAGACTCATCACGCAAATCTGAAACATCAGGTATTTTTTTCTCCGTAACTAATTGGGCAATATTTTTCACTAAATCTGCTTTGTTTACCATATAGGGTATTTCAGTAATAATAATCGAACTCTTTCCTTTCTTATCTTCTTCAATTTCACTTCGAGCACGAATAATAATTTTACCTTTTCCACTTCTATACATTTCTTTAATTCCAGGACCTGTAATAAGACCACCAGTAGGAAAATCAGGGCCTTTTACTATCCCTATCAAATCTTCAACAGTAACATTTGGATTTTCGATATAAGATATAATAGCCTCGGAAATTTCAGTTAAATTATGCGGCGGTATATTAGTAGCCATTCCAACAGCAATACCTGTAGCCCCATTAAGCAAAAGATTAGGGAGTTTTCCAGGCAGTATTTCAGGCTCTTTCAAAGAGTTATCAAAATTAGGCCTCATGACTACCGTTTCTTTCTCAATATCTTCTAAGAGCTCTCCAGAGATTTTACTAAGCTTTGCTTCTGTATAACGTTCTGCAGCAGGACTGTCCCCGTCCATACTACCAAAATTCCCTTGTCCATGAATCAATGGATAACGTAAAGAAAATTCCTGAGCCATACGAACCATAGCATCATATATTGCCAAATTTCCGTGAGGGTGGAACTTACCCATTGTCTCTCCGACAATCCTCGCAGATTTCATAGTAGCCTTACTAAAATCTACTCCGAGCATATGCATAGCATAAAGAATTCTTCTATGAACCGGTTTTAATCCATCTTCAACAGCAGGCAAGGCCCTATCAACAATAACAGACATTGCATAATCAATAAACGCCTGTTCCATCTCTCCAACAATCTCGGCAGCAAAAACTCCCCTTTCAGAACCTATCTGTTCCTTTTCACGACGCTTCTGTTCTGCTTTCAAAACTTCTTCTTCAAAAGCATCTTCCTGCTTTCCATTCTTCCCATTTTCTTCTTCACCCATGTTTAATTTCTTCCCCTATTTTATTTTCAGCATTAACCTTCGCATCTTCTTTACCATTAGCATCTTTAACCTCTTCATCTTCTTCATCATCTTCATCTTCATCGTCAGAATAGGTCACAGACAAATCTAAATCAGAAGCAAGAGGAAATTGCACATTCGTTTTGTGCTCTTTCAATTCCATTAAATGTGCAATTGCTTCATCTATTTCAGCATCATTCATCAATACATCAATAACTTCTATTTCTTCATTTTCATTTTCTTCACTCATTTTAAACATCTATCTGCGCCTCCGACGCTCTCTCAGCAATAAACTGCTTACGA
>CAYSGT010000095.1:0-1423 GCA_964430805.1 Candidatus Woesearchaeota archaeon | reverse complement strand
TCTATTTCTTCTCCAATCTCATCTTCGTTTTCCATGTTTAATTTCTTCCCCCTAATGCGAGTGAAGACGAGCAGTTAAAAATTAAACAGACAGAAACTTTCATCAGACAAGTTTCTAGTATTGAAAATTTCTTGCTAGATAATGAAATTTTCACCATTTAAACATCTATCTGCGCCTCCGACGCTCTCTCAGCAATAAACTGCTTACGATATTCAACTTCATCTCCCATCAATTTAGAGAAAATCTCATCTGCTTTAACAACATCTTCTATAGTTACTTTTTTCAACATTCTAGTTTTAGGATTCATTGTAGTTTCCCACAACTGCTCAGGATTCATTTCTCCAAGACCTTTAAATCTCTGAACATCTGTAGCCCCCGTTATTTTAGAAAGTAAATCTTTTAATTCTTTATCTGAATAAACATAATGATCCCCACGTTTACGCACTCTATACAATGGAGAAACAGCAATGTAAATATTGCCATTTTCAATTAATTTAGGAGTAAATCTAAAAAAGAAAGTCAAAAGCAAAGTACGAATATGTGCCCCATCTACATCTGCATCAGTCATGATTATTATTTTAGCATATCTCAACTTAGCCATATCGAATTGGTCTGTAATCCCGGCACCTATAGCAGTGATCATGTTAGCAATCTCTTCATTAGATAAAACTTTAACAGGCTGAGCTTTCTCAACATTCAAAATCTTACCCTTTAAAGGCAATATAGCTTGAAATTCTTTATTACGCGCTTGCTTTGCACTATTATGCACAAAAATACCTGAAGCCAAAGCAAAATTATGAGTCTTTGGAACTTCAATATCATAAACATCCATTTTTTGATTTAATCTTTCTATTCTTCTTATCTTATGATTTTTTACAGCCAATAAAGGAGCATTAGCAATATTTTTAATATTATATTTGTCCTCTTCAAAGAAAAACCTAGGCAATAATTCTTTATATAAAGGCATCAGCGAATCTTCAATAGTCAAATCTTTAGCCTCTTTATAAGTTCCATTTCTCAACATAAATTTATGGTCTAATGTACAAACAATTTCTTTACCATTATCCAAGATTATTTTAATAACTGCCACATCTTTTTTTGTAATTCTAGGATGTAATATTCTTTCAATACCTATAGAACCATTTTCTTTAATACTATAACAAAAGTTCTGTTTTCCGTCTTGAGATTCAACAACTAACTGTTTGAAAGAAACGTTTCTTCCATCAGCTAATGCAACTTCCGTGTCTCCTGAAAAGCAACCTCCTGCAGAATCTCCCTCAACAAGATACAATTCACTTTCTTCAGTCTTATTTGAAGAACAATCAGCCAATTTTCCAGGCAATCCCCCAACAGAAAAAGCATTCTTTCTTCTAATAAGCTCTTTAGCCTTCTTAGCGGCGTTTCTAGCCTTCTGCCCTTCTAT
>CAYSGT010000094.1:3432-4167 GCA_964430805.1 Candidatus Woesearchaeota archaeon | reverse complement strand
AATGGATAAAAGAACACCTATTGATAGATTAAATTATGGGGGCAATCTAGACTCCGTAGTAAACCGGCTTTGTAGTGCTTATAAAATTGGGGAACCAACTGATTTTTCTGTAATCAAAGTGGGCTATGAAGATTGTAACGTAATTATGACAACACCAAAAGAGAAATATGTAGCTAAAATCTTCTCCAAAGGTAGGACTGTTCAAGATGTTACTCGTTATAGCACAGTAATGGAAAAGGCTGTGGAAGCAGGTGTAAACCATCCACCTTTAATAAAAACTACGGATGGAGAGGTAGTTTATGTAGATACTCAAGCAAATGGAATTTCAATGGTGCTAATGCAGTTCGTTATTGGTAAATCCTTTCTTGAATTAGATCGAGCTCCTGACAAGGAAGAGCTACAAAGAGTTTTAGAACAAGCAGCTAAGGTAAATAGGATTGACTATCATCCAGAATATCTTTTCGACTCCTGGGCGATCCCAAATATCCAAGCTATGTTTGACAGAGTCAAAGAATTTATTAAGCCAGAGGATGTTCCATTAGTTGAACAAGCGATGACTCAATACGATGAGATTCAAGTGAATAGCTTACCACATTGTTTTGTGCATGGAGATTTTACTAAAGCTAATGTATTAAAAGGAGACGACGGTAAGATTTATATTTTAGACTTCTCTGTGTCTAATTGGTATCCGCGCATCCAAGAACTAGCTGTTATTACTGCCAATTTACTACATGA
>CAYSGT010000094.1:1732-3422 GCA_964430805.1 Candidatus Woesearchaeota archaeon | reverse complement strand
TCAGAGATAAATGCGAAGTGGTTGCAGATGAATACAGTAAGTTAAATCAACTTACACTAGAAGAGAGAAACCATCTATATGCTTATACATTAGCTGGTGTAGCAATCGAATTTATGGGATCTCATCAGGAAAAGTACATCAATGGTAATGATACTGAGGAAACTGAGTACTGGCTTAACTTAGGTCGTGAAGGATTAAAAAGAGAGTTGGGGTAATCAAGATAATATGGAAGCAACATCTTCATCTGGTTTAATAAATAACTTCGCAATACAAAATATAGTTCTAAACTTAAATATTCAAGTCTTAATAAATATTTTCTTCTAACCGGCCAGAGAGCATCCGCCCTTTTAAGGGCGGTGGTGAATGGCCACCCGTAGCGTAGCAAGTGTAACTTGCGAAGCGGAGGCATTGTCAAGTACCCAATTTTTCAAGAACACTGTCTGAGACTTTTTGTTTAAATTTTAAAGGCGACATTTTAAGCTTTGTTTGAATCCTTTCGGTATTGTAATAGTTTATATATTCAAAAATATATTCAACAAGTTCTCCTAAAGATTCAAACCTGTTTAAATTACCCGATTCGGTTTTAAATCTTGAAAAGAAAGATTCGCTCCATGAGTTTTGCCATGGACTTCCCGGATCGCTGACTGATATTTTAGTTCCCATGCTTTCAAGGAAATTTATGCAGTTTCCGGATAAAAACTCACGGCCCCTGTCAGAGTGAAATATCTCAGGACTGCTTTTAGTATTTACAGCCTCCTTCAGGGTTTTTAAAACAAGATCTGAATCATGTTTTACAGAAAGATTAAAACCGACAATTTCCTTAGAAACTATATCCTGAATTATTGCTAAATAAAGAAAACTACCCTGAAATTTAATATACGTTAAATCACTGCTCCAGACATCGCCAATCCGGCACTTTTCTAAATCAACCTCTTTAAGAAGATTTGTATATTGATCTTGATAGCTAGGATCTGACTTAGTTGTATATTTTTTCTGATACCAAAGGCGTGGTGGTTTAAGATTAAATTTATGCATAATTCTCAGTATCTTCTTCTTATTCATGGTCAGCTCAAGAGCTAATCTGCGATGACCATAGGCGGGATGAGTTTTAAAGGTGTCTTCAATTTTATCCTTAACGGAAATGTCTTTAAGTTTTCTTTTACTTTGGTAATAGATATTCTTATTGTTTATGTTCATGCATTTTGCTATTAATTTTTTATTGTTTGCCATATGAACGATTTATATTTTTTTTCCTCTTTCAAGCTCCAGGGTAATTATTCCGATTATTTTCTTAAGTTCCTCATTTTCTTTCCTTATCCTGTTGTATTCAAGAATTGATATCGCCGGTCTGGTTTCATTTTGCAGCCATGTATATATTGTTTTTGTTGAAACTGCATATTGTTTAGCAACTTCAGCAACAGATTGACCGCTTTTAACTTTGGCTAAAACCTCTTGTTTTGTTTCAATCGGAACTCGTTTAAACATATTCTTATTATTTTATCTCAGAATACGTTCTTATTATATGGGGTACACCTCACTCTCCTGTAACTGAGCTGGTAGTTCATCCAAAGATGAATGGTGAGAACTCTTATCGTGCCCATATTTTCCATACTTTGTAAAAAAATCCTTAATGTCCTTAACGTATTTACTGCTTCCAGCTGGGTTTCTGGAATATAAAATAAATTCTTGG
>CAYSGT010000094.1:0-1722 GCA_964430805.1 Candidatus Woesearchaeota archaeon | reverse complement strand
CCTTATACCAGCGCCTTGAAGAAGATATTGTTGGAGGGTATTAAGTAATGGAAGTTTCTGTTTGTTAATTGTTTCAATAACACTCATATTGACAGCATGAGTTTTTGCTCCTTCTTTTGATTTTGATCCCCCTGATATTTTTCTTGTAATAACGATTGCGCGCATAGCTTGTTCTGCAGCATTATTGGTTAAGGATACACCCGTATAAAGAAGAGCGGTTAAAAGGTTGGTGTTTTGGTTTCTTATTCTTGTTTGAATTTTTTTCGCATCAGTTGCTGTAAATGGTGTGTTGATAATCTTCTCAAGGTCTTTTTTGTACCATAAGTAGAGTTCTTTTCTTTCCGCAAGGTTAAACGGTTTGAGGCAATCTTCAGAGATTAAATCAAACAAATCTTTGAGAACTTTATGAAGTTTTACTACTTCCGCTGAAGCATTTTCATGATGAGCCGCATCATGGGATTTACGCAGCAGGTGTGTCCAACAGGATTGCTGTTCACAATCAATGCTGTTGTAGGCGGCGTAATCATCTCGGATGAGTACTCCTTTATTACCTTCAAATATTTCTTTTGCTATCCCTCCTCCTCGAGTATCTTCAATCGTGTAGTATATGCTTTTATGGGTTAATGCCGCCCAGCACCACCAGTTTTCTCCATTTACCCGCCAGGAGGTTTCATCAACGTGTTTTGATGGACTTCCCCGAACTTCCCTCAGGATATCATCATAGCATCTTCCCAGGAATTGCTTTCCTCGTTTGAGAAGCAGCACTAATTCTCCCTCCGATATCTTTAATTGATAATGTACCCGTAATCTTTCCGCGATCTTATTTAATGGTTCCCGAAACCGGTACCGCCAGACAAGTACACAAACAAACAGATTGAATCCATATCGTGAGTTTGGAATGATGTTGAGAGGATTTGCCCGTACTTCCTTATTGCAGTTTGAACACCATTGCCGTTCCATGGAATATTCTGTTGTTATAGGGTGGTTATCTTTCCAATGGGGAATATCGACTACGGCATGGGTATCAACTGATTCTGTTTGAGAAAGTTTTCCTTGGCAGTTTGGACAGTTTGTTAAATACGCATGGATATGGTGGTCAATCGTATCTGGTTTTTGAAAGCTTACTCCTTTGTGTCCTGTCTGTCCTCCACGTTTTCTGTCTGATGTATGTTCTTCAGGATGGGAGCATGTTCTCTTTGATTTAAATACCATTCCCTTGTAGGTGTCCCGCTCCCTTTTTGTTTTTTCAAGCTCCTCTTCCAGTTCCTTTATTCTTCTGTCTTTTTCTTTCAGTGCCTTATCCTTTTCGTGGACCACTTCTTCAAGGTTGTCTGCTTTTAACTTCTGAAACTGATGAAATCTTTTGAGTGTAGAGTTCTCTTGGCGAAGGGATCGCATTTCCCGTCTTGTATTTTCAAACTGGGCAGCAGTATACATACAGAGAATATCTACGCTATCATATTCTTACCTGCTAATGCAAATCATGAAGCTCTGCTGGGAAATGGTGAATTCATTCAGAATTTTATATTGATTTCAAAATCTCTTTGTGTTATATATCAAAATTAGTTCGTTGCAAATATGAGACGTAAAGAACAAGGAACAGATAGCTCTTCTCCTGAAAAATTAACAAAACTAAAAGGGACAAGAATCCTTGGCAATTGCCCGTGTTGTTTAGACGAGGATACTCTCTTAACACACATTAAGAATCAACCTGATAATTGG
>CAYSGT010000093.1:0-4244 GCA_964430805.1 Candidatus Woesearchaeota archaeon | reverse complement strand
TTTTCAATTAGTATTGACAAATTTATGTTAAAAATTACTATCTTGACTGACAAGCCATAGTGGCGAAGTCAAGTTATAAAACCTATTTTCCCAGCCCCTTCAATGTACCAGAAACTCTTAAGATTTTTAAACTGTCTTTAGCAACGGCAAGAGCAGCTTTAACTTTTATCAAAGCCTCGCGATTTACAGCCAGCACAGTCTCGTCAGCTATTTCCTTTACAAAGACAGGAGAAGCTTCAGCCCATCCTAATACACCAATGAACTCAAGAATGGCATTTTCTATAGATCTTCGACTGCCCTTAATAAGTAAGTACCTTTTACTATCCAAGCTGGAGGGTTTTAGTTTTAACATTTTATTGCAGTAAGTCAAATCCAACAATTTCATTAGTTGTTTTTCTTAATGTGTTGCTTTCAAGGCCAAAGCCAAGCGCCTCAGCGCCTCCGACTTTAAAATTAGCCATAGCTATTATTTTACCCTCTTTATTCACGAGAGGACCCCCAGAATTTCCAGGGTTTAGTGTAACATCTGTTTGGATGTAAGAATCAAGTCCGCTGGGGCCTTCTCTGTGTAGCGCAGAAACAATTCCTTCTGTAACCGTAAAAGATAAGCCTAAAGGATTTCCAATAGCAATTACTTTTTCCCCTATTTGTACTTCATCAGAATCTGCCAGGCCAAAATAATCAAGTTTTCCGCTAATTTTTAGTAAAGCCATATCTGCGTTTGAATCACTCCCTACAAACTGGGCAACATACACTTCATCGCTATAAGTTTGAACCTGTATAACTTTTCCACCTTCTATGACATGATTGTTTGTCAAGATATAGCTTCCATCTCCAATAGCAAATCCTGTTCCAGCAGAAATATCCGTTGTAACAGTAACCACTTTTTTAAGGGCATCTTCAATAACTAGAGAGAAGTCCTGTTGTGTGGACTTCAAATATTCCAGCTGGTTTTCAAAATCAGTTCTTTGCTGAGATAAACTTCTGACTATCTCTCCAACTCTATATTGGTTTTCTTGTCTTAATTCTCCTATAACTCCATTAATTCTTTCTTCAAAGTTCTGCTGTCTGCCGATTAATTTAGCAGACTGAGAGCTGACAAAAGTAAAAGACACTAGCTGTATAATAAGAAGTAAAATCACTGCCCCATATAATACATTAATGTGATGTTCCATAAACGAAAAACGTCTTTGCTCTATTTATAGCTTTTCAATGCTATAATAATATTTATAACCTCAAAATAATTATCTCAATTAATGGATGTAGGAGATAAAGTTAAACAAGCTAAAGAAGGAGTAGCAAGAGGCCTTGTAGATTCTCAAATAAAAGGTAGAATCTCTCAAAGAGAGTTAGCAAGATCTGTCGGGAGTATGCCCGCAGAAGAATTTGCAAGAGGAGTAGATGGATTAGTTGAGGCGGATGTCCTTGGACCCCCGCAATATGATTTAAAGATGAGAGAAGTAGAATATTCGATAAATGATAAATTGCTTAGAGAAGAATACTTATAATTTATCACAAACTATTATAAACTTATTAATTAATATTTAGACATGTTAAAAATTCATGCAGTGGGCGGTTACAGCGAAGTAGGTAAAAATATGACCGCTGTTGAATCAGGAGATGACGTAACTTTATGCGATGCAGGTCTATTTATTCCAGCTTTAGTCGGAGTAAGTGAAAGAGAAAAAATCCCCACAGAACAGGGAATGAGGGCAATAGGTGCCCTGCCCAATGATCATTATTTAGACGAACATAAGTTAAGAGAGAAAGTGAGGGCAATTGCTGTTTCTCATGCACATTTAGACCACGTAGGTGCTGTTCAGTATTTGTCGCATAGATACAAGGCAGGAGTATATGGCACACCTTATACGATGGAAGTTCTAAAGACTTTATTACCGGAAAGAGGATTGCCTCTGCACACAAAGATTCATTCAATAAGACAAAACACAGCGGCTCATATAGATGGAAAAAGCAAATACAAAGTTGAATTTGTAAACATGACTCACTCTACTCTTCAATGCGCCTTAGTTGCTGTCCACACACCAGATGGAGTTGTTCTATATGCGAACGATTACAAATTAGACGACACTCCAGTTATGGGAGACAAACCGAATTATAAAAGACTTAAAGAATTATCGAAAATAGGTGTAAAAGCATTGGTTGTAAACTGTTTGTACGCGCATTCTGAAAAGAAAACTCCTTCAGAGACTGTCGCTAGAGAGCTGGTTAAGGACACGTTAATAAATACAGAAGATCCAAAGTCAGGGCTTATAGCAACAACTTTCGCCTCCCATGTAGCTCGTCTAAAGTCTATAGTGGATTTCGGCCAGAAGCTAGACAGAAAAATAGTTTTTGTAGGGAGAAGTTTAGCAAAGTACGTCTCGGCAGGCGAAGTATTGGGATTAGTCCCATTCAAGAAACAGATTATTATGGCTACTTACAAAAGACAAGTAGAGAAGATGCTCAGGGATGCGAATGCAAATAGGCACAAATATCTAATTGTCTGCACAGGCCATCAAGGAGAGCAAGGTTCAATCCTAGACCGAATGTCTAGAGACCAATTGCCATTTAAAATAAAGGCAGGGGACCATATACTCTTCTCTTCAAAAACAATTCCAGCCCCAGAGACAATTAAGAGCAGAGGAGAATTACAGGAGAGGTTGAAAAAGTTTAATCCAGTAGTATATGAAAATCTTCATGTCTCTGGCCACGGATCTAAAGAAGACCTTATGGAGCTAATCAGATTGACAAACCCGGAAAATGTCATCCCTTCCCATGGTAATCATTCCTACACAATACCCGGAATGCATGTAGCCGAAGAAATGGGCTACAAAAAAGGTTATAACGTCCACTTGCTTTCAAATGGCGAGTCAGTAAAAATAGCATGAGAGAAGACATTGTAGGTATGTTAAAGAATGCAATTGAGCATGGAGGTAACCCTGCTCGTGTCTCTCAATCTCTAATTAACTCTGGCTATCCGCAGGCTGAAGTGCAACAAGCTCTTTCGTATGTAGTTGCTAATCTGCCCCAGGAAAAACAAGCTGCCTCATCCGCCCCCATTCAAACTCCTGCCCAATCACAAATTCAGCAATCCTCAATGCAAATAAAAATGCCCCAAGCTCCACAATATCAACAGCCTAAAACACAACCCCCGTTCAAGTCTCCATTTATTCCACAGCCCCCAGTAAAACCTCTCCCTTCTGTAAGGCACAATTCAGGAGGTGTTGCGAAACTGATTATTATGGTATTCATACTTCTAATCTTAATCGGCTCACTTATATCAGTAATCATATTTAAAGATAAAATATTAAATTTGATAAGCTAATAATTCGGTATGAGCCTAGTATACGAACCAGCAGAAGATTCTTTTCTCTTTGAATCTATAATCCCCAAGTATTCAAAAAACAAAACCGTTCTAGACATGTGCACAGGCACAGGCATCCTTGCAAAAAAAGCATTGGAATCAGGAGCAAAATCAGTTACGGCAGTAGACATAAACAAAACAGCTTTGGATTCAATAAAAGAGATTAAAATAAAAAAAATACGCTCAAGTTTATTTCAAAAAGTAAAAGGAAAATTTGATTTGATATTATGCAATCCTCCTTATCTGGCAGAAGACAAATATGAAGACGAAGAAAGCAGATTAGCTACAACAGGAGGAGAAGATGATGAAGATGGAGATGAATTCATCTTAAAATTCTTAGATAATGTAAAAAAATACCTGGAAAAAGAGGGAACTATACTTTTGCTAGTCTCCTCTCTAACGCCAATGGACAAAATAAACAAATTATTAGAAAAAGAAAATCTAGCTTCAAAAGTAGTTGCCAAAAAGAAAATATTCTTTGAAGAGCTAAGCGTTTTAGAAATTAAGCAACTCTAAGCAAATCTTTCAGCTCTGTAATATTCCTTTGTTTGCCTTCATTACGCAATCTCTGCGCAGCATTAGTAAAATATGAGTGATTTTCTTGAAAATCTAAACTTCCGACAGCCCATTGCCTAGGTGTTTGATATATCCCATATTCCTTCAATTCTCTTCTAAGACTTTCACTTATGCTGAACCAATCGTCTCTTCCTAAAGTGTCTAAATCAGCATCGCACATAATCATTTGTAACAAATCATTTCTATCAGGAACTTGAATAAGCTTGCCAGCAACCATTTGTAGTTGAGTTGCCATAATAACTTCACCAACGCGCCATATTTGATTAGGGGCGTATCCAAAACCTGGCAAAGTTTCTCTAGCAAT
>CAYSGT010000092.1:3859-4383 GCA_964430805.1 Candidatus Woesearchaeota archaeon | reverse complement strand
AGCGGAAACTCTCAAAACAGGCTCGATAGATGCATCAAATTCAGAAACTCTTACACCACCTGGGTAATTTTCTTTAGAGGATATTTTTTTAAGATTCAATGCAATTTTTCTATCGGTATACTCGAGCAGTCTTGCTAATCCCGACTCTGCAAATTCTCCGCTTTCTTGAACCCCTCTCTTAAATGAATCATAAGGTGCAAAACCAAAATCGTTATTTCCTAAGTAAATCCCATGAGATTTTTTGCATTCATTCAGATGATTTTTTAATACCCTTTCATCAATTATAGGCTTTCCTTGCGCATCTTTTGGGGGATTAACAAAAACACCTTCTGAGGTTAATACATGATATCCAAGCTGAAGCCATCTTTTGTCAAGAATCTTTTTTTTGACATAAGTTAAATGTTCATGAGTTATAGAAATTGATTCTGAGGTTGTTGCTGGTCTGAATGAGATTTGTGGAAGGGCTGGGGAATGATAAAATGATTGCTGCATTGCTACAAGATTATCAATATAAGTGCCTGGAC
>CAYSGT010000092.1:0-3849 GCA_964430805.1 Candidatus Woesearchaeota archaeon | reverse complement strand
CAAATGCTGGGCATCTTGCCATTAAGGTCTTCCCTTTATGATTAAAATGCAATATACCTGTTTCTGGCAAAACCTTTGGTCTTGGATGTGCTTTGATTATTCCGTATTTGTTTTCCATTTTTGAAAATACTTCGCAATTGCTATTAAATTGAAAATTTTTTGGTTTATAAACATTTCGTTTTGTTACTACTTATAAATGGATTTTAGAAGAAAGGATTGTTCAAAAGCTCTTCTTTCACCGAAGTTACGGGACCATGGCCTGGGAATAATAATGTTGACTCTGGCAATGACAATATTTTCTTCTTGATGTTAGCTAAATGTGTTTGATAAGGTACATTGTTTGGGTTTCCTATTGAACCTGCAAAAAGTAAATCTCCAACAAAACAATAATTCTTGTAAAAAAAGCAGTTATGGTTTTCGTGATGGCCCGGGGTTTTTAAGATTTGTATTTCGAATTTGCCTATTGAAACTGTGGAATCTTCTTTTTCTTGATAAATTTTGCATCGGTATCTTGATTGTAGTTTATCCAGACCTTCTACATGGTCTGGATGATTATGAGTAATTAAAACTGCTAGAGGTTTTAATGCTTTTTTCCTTATTTCTGCCATGATAACCTGGGCTCCACCTGAATCTATGATTAAACACTCGTTGTCCTTGGCTAAGAGATAAGAGTTAACCTTGCAGCTTCCAAAATCCTGCTGGATTTTGATGACATCTTTGCATGACTGCTGTTTAGGATGCCATTTTTTGAATGTAAGATTTGAAAGTTTTTCCTGGTCTAGCCTTAAAATGTCTGCTAAGGATTTCAATTGAGATGGTGCGGGCTGTTTGTAAATTTTTAATTGTTCTAACTCTTTTAAGGGAATATTGGTTAATTTTGCTAACTCTTCTGACGATAGCTTTAATCCAAAAGAAGCTTTTTTTATTATATCCTGAAAATTATCTTCTAATATCATTAGAGCCTCATTGATTTTAATCTTCTAATTCGCTCATGAATGTCTGGGTGGGTTGAAAATAAGTTTGCCAAAACTCTTCCAGAACCTCGGAAGGGATTGACAATGAACATGTGGTTTGTTGAATCTGTTCCTAATCTTAATGGTTTTTTCTTTGATTCTGATTCTAATCTTGCCAGTGCGTCTGCCAAAGGCAATGGATTTTTTATTAATCTTGCTGCTGTTTCATCTGCAATGTATTCTCTTGCCCTTGAAATTGCTAATTGAATTAAGGCTGCTGCAATTGGGGCAAGAATCCAGATTAAGATTAAAACGAGAATATTTCCTGAGCCTTGATTGTCATCATCTCCTCCGAAGGCTGCGAATGCTGCCATTGAAGATAAGTAAGAAATCGTTGTTGCGATGGTTGCTGCTATTGTTGAGATTAAGATATCATGATTTTTGATATGGCCTAGTTCATGGGCTAAAACTCCTTTTAGCTCTTCTTTTGATAATAAAGATAAGATACCTTGAGTTACTGCTACCACACTCCGGTTATAGGTTGGGCCTGTCGCGAATGCATTAGGGGCATCTGTTGGAATAATGTAAATTTTTGGTTTTGGAATATTGGCTTGCTTTGAGAGTTCTTCAACCATTGAGTGCAAATGAGGGTATTTTGTTTTATCAGCAGGCTTTGCTTTGTAAATCCATAAAACCAGTTTATGAGAGAAGAAAAATGATAATAAGTTGATTACTAGAGCCAGAATAAAAGCGATTGTTAATCCTGATTCCCCCCCTATAAGGAATCCTATTGCCAAGACTAACGATGATAATAACGCAAGAAGTAACGCTGTCTTTAGATGATTAATAAATGCCATTTTGTGTGTGGTTGCCGAGGGTTGATAAGGGGACCGCTGGGCACCCTTATGAACAAGCTTATATATTTAAAAATGTTCTCATTGAGATGTTTGATATTGTTCTTGGAAGGGATGATAGTGAGAAGGAAAGTTTAGGGCAGGAGGGATTGGTTTTTCTTGGCAGGTTG
Source organism: Candidatus Woesearchaeota archaeon (assembly GCA_964430805.1). Taxonomy (GTDB): domain Archaea; phylum Nanobdellota; class Nanobdellia; order Pacearchaeales; family GW2011-AR1; genus SICU01. The sequence continues at coordinate 1,872 of CAYSGT010000092.1, read as the reverse complement.
TATGTTAATATGGGCAATACTACGAGTTTAAGCAATAATGTTTACCTTGATGTTGCCAAAAGCCATGTAATTTTAGTGTGCGGCAAACGTGGCAGCGGCAAATCGTACACCTTGTCTGTCATAGCTGAAGAGATAGCTAATTTACCTGCAGAGGTTAAGCAAAATATGGCTGTGGTGATTTTTGATACTATGGGAATATTTTGGAGTATGAAATATCCTAATGAAAGACAGAGAGATTTATTGGCTCGTTGGAAATTAAAACCTTCTGGATTAAATGTTAAGGTGTTTACTCCGATTGGAAAATTTCAGGAATATAAAGATAAAGGAATTGATACTGACTATGGTTTTTCTATTCAACCTAGTGAGTTAAGTGCTGGGGATTGGTGTGGTTTGTTCCAGGTTAAACTTGTTGATGATATTGGGGTATTGATTGAAAGAGTTGTTTCTAATCTTCATGGAAATTATGAGATTGATGATATTTTGAAGATGGTTGAAAAAGATAAGAAATCCGATAGATTAATTAAAGATGCTGTATTTAATCGATTTGATTCTGTTAAGAATTGGGGTTTGTTTTCCAGCGAGGGAAATAAGTTTAGAGATGTTGTGCAGGAAGGAAGGGTAAGCATCTTAGATATCAGCTGTTATACTGAATGGGATGTTAAATGCTTGGTTGTTGGATTGGTTTGCAAGAAATTATTGCAAGAGAGAATGGACTTTAGGAAAAAAGAAGAATTGAAGATGATTGAATCTGGGGTTCATTATTTTAGCGAGGATGAGAAGTCAATGCCTTTGGTTTGGATGATGATTGATGAGGGGCATGAGTTTTTACCAAGGAAAGGAAAAACACTGGCTTCGGATGCTTTGATTCAGATTTTGCGCGAGGGGAGACAGCCCGGAATTTCTTTGATTTTAGCTACGCAGCAGCCTGGAGAAATCCATAGAGATGTTATGACTCAGGCAGATATTGCAATAAGTCATAGGGTTACTGCAAAGCCGGATATAGAAGCTTTGAATGCTATTATGCATACCTATCTTACTTCTGATATTCTTTCTCACTTAAATCAGTTACCTGGTCATAAGGGTTCTGCTATTGTTTTGGATGATAATAGTGAGAGGATTTATTCTTTTAGGACTCGGCCTAAATTAAGCTGGCATTCTGGTGAATCTCCGAGCAGTGTTAAGAAGAAAAAGATTTTTAGTTTGGACTAAGAAAATGCTATTTTAAACAAGGAGTAAGCTGCTAAAGCAGTTGTTCCGTATACTCCGGTTAACCAAGGTTCTTTATCGGCTAATGTGTCTTCTATGTCTCTTGCACCTGAAACTGCTGCATTGAAAAATCCATAGAGAAGTGCGCTTCCACCGAAGATTGCTACTGAATCTGCTGCAAGACTTTCCCACTTGTCTTGAGGCAACCAACCAAAATGTCCTGTATTGTAAAGACCTAACTTAAGTGTTTCCCAAAGTGAGTTAGCTCCTACAACAGCTATTGCTGATGCGCTGTTACTTTTGGCTTCTCCAAGAGTTCTTGGGAATCTCTTTGTTGAGTCAAATGCTGGTTCTATGACAGATTTAGCCAGGTAAGTTCCTGCTCCTAAACCTATGTCTTGAAATATTACATCCGATAATTCTTTAACGTGTTCCATATGATTTTTAACAATTTTGAGGTTTATAAACTTTTCGTTTTGTTACCTCTTTAAAGGGGTTACATTATACGGTTAAGGTTTTAAGCTGATTGAATGATGGATATTATGATGAAAGATAAACTTACACTAAAAGCTAAAAGTGAGGGTTATGAAGCCAGAAGTGTGTATAAGCTGGTTGAGATTAACAGGAAATATAAGCTGATTAGAAGGGAGGATAATGTCCTGGATT
>CAYSGT010000091.1:0-4472 GCA_964430805.1 Candidatus Woesearchaeota archaeon | reverse complement strand
CCAACTTTTGAGTGCAATCAGGAAAAGCACATATATTACCTGAAAGTGAAAATAATTTTTTTATAGTTGTAGGTTTAATCTCTAATCTCACATACTAAATTTAAAGGTATTTATTATTTGACAAAAGGCTGAGTAATATCTCAGCCTTTGTAATATTTCAATTTCTTTTTGTACTTCTTTACTCCACAACCTCGCCTTCTTCTGCGTCTTTTTTGCTGTCTTTATCATCTTCATCCTCATCGTCTTCTTTATCCTCATCTTTATCTTCTTCCTCTTCGTCATCTTCTAGTTCAGCATCGCCTAATCCAACAGGCGGGACGCCTGGCGGAAGCACAGGAGGAAATACGGCGGCTCAGACAAGCAGTAATTTACCGCCTCCGGTACTCGTAGACATTTCTGGGGATACCCGTCAACCTTTTTACATCAGTGATACTACGCCGACAATACAAATTGAGACTCCTCAGGCCAGTTCATCTTCTTCGACTATTTCTTGCAGATGGAGCAATTCAGACCAGAGCTATAGCTCTATGCCCCCTTCCAATTTCTGCACAGTTAACCGATTAGAGGGCGAGGGTATTTGTAGCATAAACTCTGTGCAGGCCCAAGGGATTCAAGAATATCATTTTGCTTGTTCAGAAATGCTTGTTAATGGAAATAGCAATCAAAATAGCTTAAATAATAACTTAGATATTTCTGGGACAATTGATTCTGTAAATCCTGCAATAACTTTGATTTCTCCTCTTTCGGGAACAATATTTCCATCGAGCATAAATAGCTTTCATCTATATTTTACTACAAATGAATGGACTGAATGCAATGCTACAAATTTAATTCATATTGTTGAGCCTTCATTCAACTCTCTGCCTATTTCCTGCGGGCAAGGAACTTCAAGCAATTGCCTTATCCCATTAACTGCAGAGGATAATTATATAACTCTGACATGCAGAGATAGGGCTTTAAATGTTCAAACTCTTTCTGCTTTAGATTATAGAAGATTTGGGAATCTTTTTGAGCCTTCTCAATCAATGCCTGTTCAGACCGCGCCTACTACTACTACTCCTACATCGACTTCTGACAGTGGCGTACCCGAAGGAACCGTATCTGAGGATGGCACAGGTAATGTAGATGAATATATTTCTGTAGATAGTGTTCCAGATGCAGGAGGGGTTGTTAGAAACTTTGACTCTGAACACACTATTTTTGAAGGAATAATCAATTTGTTTAAAAGATTATTTAATACTAGTTGAAATCGGGCAATCTTCAGATTGGAGTTACAGTTTGCTTGAGATATTCAACTGTAATCCCAAAACAGCTAACAAACTCCTGGAGAGTTTTGTGATTTTGAGTTGAGATTTTATTAGCGTCATTGATATTTACTTATTGCAACTGAGTTTTTGTATATAAAATTATAAGGTTATAGAATTGCCTATTGCTTCTATGTCTAGCGAAGCATTTGCAGTTATGAATGAAGAATGGACTGTAAATGTCTCAACTCCAGTTATATTTGGGATTAATAGAGTTGCTGTGGCTTTTCCATTTGCATCGAGACCACCTATGTTGTTTAGGTAAAATGGGCTTGGCTGAATCGAGAATCCAAATACAAAGTCAGGATTTATTGGGATAGTCAGCCCGTTTGGCACAGGCATCCCCGGCGTATTTCCTAAAGACAAGAGAGCAAAGTAAAGATTTCCGGGGTTCATTGGATCGCTTATTTCTATATTAACTACATTTCCTGGATAGAATGTTCCTGTCTTTTTTACGAATGGAACAGCTCTTACTGCTTCGAGAATGTTTAATCTTTTGAATGTAACTCCTGATGCTGTGTCATAAATTGGGACACCTGTTGCTGTAAGGATATTTCTTATTTGCTCAACAGTCATTTGAGAATTTCTTTGCTTCATGAGCGCTATTGCTCCGGAGACGTGTGGTGCTGCTAGAGATGTGCCACCAGGCGCATTTCCTAAGCCTCCAAATAAAGAGGTTGTTGATATTATTGCTCCTGGAGCTACTATGCTTACAAAAGAAGCTCTATTAGCAAAGCAAGAAATCATATCAGGCGTGTTTACATTGTCTGTGCATATTGAGCCATTTGTTAAGGATGAAGTAAGGGTTGTAAAAGTTGCATCATAAGAGGATGTTACTGGAAGAACATATGGGGAGACTCCCGGATAGCTTATTTGTGTTAGCATTCCATCATTTCCTGTGCTGGCAACCGGGACAATATTTTGGATATATGCTGTTTGCAATGCTGGGTCCGCATAAGCCGGAGATGTTGATGGAGTATAAGTTGACAGTGTTCCAAGACTCATTGAAATTGCTGCAATATTATATTGATTTTTGTTTGCTATGCACCAGTTTATTCCCGCTATTAAACTGCTTGCAGAACCCAAGCCTGCTGCATCAAGGACTTTTATTGCTAGGAGGTCTGCTTCAGGAGCCATTCCTCTTCTTGTTGTATGATTTGAAAATATTACTCCTGCTGTTGCTGTGCCGTGACCATTGTCATCCATTGGGTCGTTGTCGTTGTTTATGAAGTCATAACCGCCTGCATAAACTCCTGCGAGATTAGGGTGGGCGTAATTGACTCCTGTATCTAAATGGCATACTCCTACTCCCTGGCCTGTCAATAGATAGCTTGTATTGGTTTCAACAATGTTTGCCTGAACAAGCGGTCTGCTTTGCGCGAGGTTTGCCTGAATTGAGGCGTCAAATGCAACATAATCTACTGCTTGATTTTCTAATAATTTATTGAGTTTTTCTTCATTGATTGTTAATGCAAAACCTTGCTGCTGGAAAGCATCATAAATGTATTTGACTTTTGCTTTTTTACCGAGCGTTTTTATTATTCCTTTTGCATCATTGCCTTCATTTAGCCAGACAATTACAGGAACTTCTTCTGACTGTGTGAATTTTTGATTTACCTCACTTAATGCTATTTGTTTCGTCTGCTCTGAGGTTTGTTGTATGGTTAATTGATTTGTTTTTAGGTCCTTAATGTTTATTCCTTCAGAATTTATATTTGAACTTGTTAGGCCTGAAAGCTGGTTTCTTAACTCGTCCATGCTTAAGGCAGACACAGTTGTTACTATTACCGAAAATAGAAGTATTACTGCGAATATCCTTGAAATATTCATGTTAATCCGATCTTGTTAAACCTTTTAAATGTATTGCTTATGTTGTATTTTTTAGTGACATCTTTAACGCCAGCGGACTTTAGGATTTTTGTTTTATAGATATAGATAACTGCGTTAATTATGTGATCGCTTGCTTGCAGTTATCTATCTGTCCAACTGCAATATAATGTAACAATATCAATGTAGTTGTCCATAACTATATGGTTTATGTCTTAATTATTCTGCAGTTAACCATATCTTAATTGTTGAGATTGTCCTTTCTTTTGAAGTATAAATCTTGGACCTAGATTTTCTGATAAAACTGCGGTTATAATTAAGTTGTTTAAAGCTGCTTTTATACTGCCTTTCAATACAGGAATTCTTGTTTTTTGTGAAAATTCCGCAATTAATTCATATATCTCTTCTACCGAAAGGGCAACAGGAGTCTTTTGAGTTAATCCTCTCTTTTTTACAAGCAAAGGTATATCTGCCCCCATACATTCTATTTCATTTACCGAGGGGTCTCTAAGGAGATTATCTAGTTTTGAAGTATTTGAAATTAATTGGCTTGGCTGGCTTGTGGCTCTTTGCAAGTTTTGCGCTAAAGGTGCTTTGAAGATATTCTGCATTTTTACCTCAGAGGGCTGTGTTTTAGTTATTTGAATAGGCACTAATGTTGGTTTAACCATTCTGATTATTTTTTCTTTTCTTTCTGGCTGTATAATTGAAGGCTCTATTTCTTCTTCTATTATTTCTTGAATAGAAGGTCTTTTTGTTATGGCTATGTTTTGTATAAAATTAATAAGGAATAGTTCAGCTAGATCTTGGTTTTCCATGCTCAAATTTCTTCTATCTTAGTTGACGCTGTCATTTGCTGACTTGGCATTTGGCTTCTGAAAGGAGGTCTTGGAGCGGGATTTGCAGAAGATGAAACTCCATACAGTCTTTCTCTCATTTTTTCCTCCATTAGGGATAATCCTTTCGCTAAGAGCTTGTTTTGGTCTAGGAGTTTGTCTATTTTATCGAGGAATTCTTTATCTCTTTCTGTATTCTGCATGTTTGGCTGCTTTGCAAAATTTCTGGCTGCTAATTCAAATAATGCTAGAAGATTTTCCACCTGTACTGCTAATTTGTCAAACTTTTCCGCCAGATTTACATGGACTTTTTGTAATTCTACAAGGCTATGGATTGTCTGCTCTTCCAGCGTTGCTTTAGAAGCTGATTTGTGCTCATGACCCTTTTCTTTATGCATATATTATAAGCGACGAGGTTGTTTATAAAGATTGTTAAGGGCAAAGCTTAAAACACTATTAGAATTGAATTAATTAAGGGACTGTAGTTACAATGGTATAACGTCTG
>CAYSGT010000090.1:2041-4495 GCA_964430805.1 Candidatus Woesearchaeota archaeon | reverse complement strand
ATAATCAAGCTTATGCTATTATTGATAGTCCTGCTTCAATTGAATCAGGACAAGAGTCTGAAGTTTTGTATTCTCCTCCTCTGCCTCATTCTCCGCCTGTTCCATATAATCAAGTAAATAGAAACTTTGCGGTAATTGTTCCTTACAATAATAATTTTCCCTTGCCTGCTAATACTGTAAATTATCTTAATGCCTTATTTCCTAATGTGGCTCAGTATTTCTGGGAGAGTTCTGAAAGCACGGCTAGATATACATTTACGATTTATCCAGTTGATGCGCCAAATTATGATCCCACAAATGTTCAAATTAATAATGTTATTAGTATTTCTGATCCGACAATAGATTATGCGCAATATGATATGGCCATGATTCTTGCTCCTTTTTCTAGCATTGGCGGCGGAGGGGCATATATGCAGGTTAATCCTCAAAGAACTGTTTCCTATCTTAATACAAATGAGCCTCTTATTTCTGCTGTTTCGGTCGTTTACTTTAATCCAAGTGACCCTGACCCAACTAGCCTGACAGAAAGAGTAATTGAACATGAGATGAGTCATGTTTTAACAGCATTTAATCCTGTTTTAAATGTAATAAATTATTGGGGGGGATTACTTCCTCATGCAAGAGGGTTTCCGTCAGCATCTGGAACATATCCATGTCCTTCGAATGGTCCAATAAGTGATTGTTCTCCAGATGAAAATGGGGATGAGTTGGAAGTAATGGGCACTGGACAAGGATTATTTAGTCAACATAGTGCAGTTTATGATTTGGGATTCCGTAGCCCTTCAAGTGTCCAGTCTATATCTTCAAGCGGGACTTATACTCTTTGCCCATCTAATCGAGGTACTGTTGCTAATTGCCCTAAAGAATTACTTATACAAAACCCTAATGGTGCAGACTTGGCTCTTGAGTTTATTCAAACGCCTTTAGGATCAAGATATTCATTATATCAAAATTGCCAGAACTTTTTTGATAGTATTATTTTGAGAGCAGTAGATATTGAACAGGGAAGCGGGCTCGGCAACATTCTTTATAGAGGAAGAGAAGGAGGAGATGTTATTTATCCTGTAAGTTCCGCTCTCTCAACCTGTATAGGCCCTAATGGTTCCCCATTAATTGATTTTCCATTACGCCTCTTTCAAAGTGTTACAACACCTCTTGGTACAATTACATTCCAGAGTTTTGTTAATAACCAGGCAACAATTTCATTAAATTATAATGTTCCCTCTTGTGCTACCGGACCGCCACAAGTATCCTTGACAGAGGTTTATCAAGGTGGAGGACCTTTACAAGTTTTTCAACGCCAGAGTCTTTCACCAATTAATTTTTGGGGCCCAAGAGCTTTGCGAATTAGAGGTAGTAGTACGTGTGCACAACAAGATTATGTCAGTATAATTACTGATGTTGCAGTGGGTTATACCACTTATCGCAGCTCCAGTCAGATAATTCCTTTACCTCAGAATCAAGATATTCTTTATCAAGGGCTCAATCTTCCGTTGGAGTTATTAAATCAATCTAATGTTCCTCCAGGAATCTATCCGATGACAATAACTGTTGGTTCTCTTTCTGCACCTGGACAACCTACTACAATTATAGGACAATTAGAAATTGTTCCTTATAATCCTCCAAGTTTTTTTACGATTTTTCCTACGAGTTTTTGCTCAGATTTAGATACTACTTATTATCCTATTGAATATTTCGGAACCAATTTTCGATCAGGTTATCCAAATATTGGAGGAGTTGTTGCGCCAAATCCCCTCATATCCGGCCTGCCTCCAGTGGCATATTTGCCAGATTTGTGTACTTGGGATAATGGATTTTTTAAAGCAAATGACCTTATTTGCTCAAATAATATTGCTGGAGCACCTCCAAATTATGCGATTGTGACATTAAAGGACTGTCGACTTGAAATGAATAATCAAAATGCTTATTGTTATAAGGGCGTTTGTTATTAAAACGGATTTATTATTTTCTTTCTTCTAATTCTTTTTTGATTTGTTCTATGAACGCTTCTTTCTTTACACCAAACTGAGGTTTTCCGCCTCTTGGTCTTATTGCCAATGTATTATTTTCTTCTTCTTTGTCGCCGATTATTACCATATAATTCACTTTCAACATTTCAGCGTCGCGTATTTTTGACTGCAGAGTGTCTGAACGAGTGTCTGTATCAACTCGGAGTTGTGGGAATAGTTCTTTTAGTTCTTCTGCAAATTTCTCTGTCGCACGGTCGTTTCTGTCTGTGAATGAGATGACTCTGACTTGGCGAGGTGAGAGCCATAATGGCAAGGCTCCGTTGGTGTGTTCTAATAATATACCCATAAATCTTTCCAAAGAGCCGTAAATCACTCGGTGAACAACAACTGGCGCTTTTTCCTCGCCTTTATCATCTGTGTAAGTTAATCCAAATCTTAGAGGAAGTTGAAAATCTAATTGAATTGTCCCCATCTGCCATTCTCT
>CAYSGT010000090.1:0-2031 GCA_964430805.1 Candidatus Woesearchaeota archaeon | reverse complement strand
TATATATTTTAAATCAAAGCGACGAGGTTGCTGAAAATCTAATTGCACCGTTCCCATTTGCCAGCTTCGGCCTAAGGCATCTTTCATGAGAATATCTACTTTTGGTCCATAGAAAGCCCCGTCTCCTTCTTGAATTTTGAATTTTTTACCTGATTTTTGTAAAATTTCTTTTAATTCTTTTTCTGCTCTGTCCCAGACTTTTTTATCTCCTAAAAATCCTTCTGGTCTTGTACCTAGTCTGAAAGAATATTCTAAATTAAATATTTTGTAGAACTTCTCGCATATTTTGAAGATATGTTCATATTCTTCTTTAATCATTTCTTCTGTAATAAAATTATGAGAATCGTCTTGTTGGAACGAACGACATCTAAGCAAGCCGTTTAATGTACCTGACAGTTCATATCTATGTAATCTGTCTGTATCTGAAAGCCTTAATGGTAAATCTTTGTAACTTCTTTGTTCTGACTTGAAAACAATCATTGCATTTGGACAATTCATGGGCTTCAGACAATAAGTTTCATTTTCATCTGTTGGAGCTATGAACATATTTTCTTTATAGTGCTCCCAATGTCCTGAAATAAGATATAGCTCTTTTTTATTTATTAGAGGGCTTGCAATTTCTTGATAGCTAAGTTTATCATGTACTCTTCTCCAATATTCAACTAACTCATTATATATTATTAGTCCCTTTGGTAACCAGTAAGGCATACCTGGCGATGTTTCATTAAACATGAATAACCCTAATTTCTGACCTAAGATCCTATGGTCGTTGTCTTTAAGTTTTGAAGTATCCAATTTTGAACGGGAAATTTGAGTTAGAAGTTTCTTATGATCAATTGGTTCTTCTTTTGAGACTATTTTTGTTTTAACTTCTTGTGTTGAATCTGACTTAAATTCCTTGCTTAACTCTGCTAGAGGGTGTCCTTTGCACTTAAATTCAAATTCTTTGTAATAACCAAATGGTGCACGGGTTGTTTTGAATTTCTTGCTCAATTCACTTTCAGCTTCTTTTAGGAGACTTAGAGCTACTTGAGGTTTTGCTAGATTTGACGAGAGGTGGGCATAAGGGTATAAGACTACTTTGTCTGTTTTGACTTCTTTTGCTGTTTTTTCTACTGCTTCCACTAACTGCTTTACTTCTTTTGATGAGTCTCCTTGTTCGATTGAAGTTAGAACGACTAGACACTCTTTGATTTCATGCTCTTCTTTTTCTTTTGGGGAAAGTTCATCTGCGTCTTTGAGCGCTTTTTTTAGAGCTTTGAATCTAATGTAGTCGCAATGAAGTGTAAGTATTCTCATGTAATGATGTGGAATTTGGCGTATTTAATATTTATTACTCCCACAATTGCAGTAATCTTTAAAAGTGCTTTTATTACTTCTTGTATTATGTTCGTTGATGAAATTCCTGAAATTAAAGAAAAAATATGGGGCTATTTAGACAAGATTGTGCTTAACGAACCTGGGAATGAAGTAGAAGCTGCAAGATATGTAGCACTCAATAGATCTGCTAATTTATGGAGGCCATTGCTTACAATAGCCACGGCTAGGGATTATGGAGTAGGAGATTTAAGAAAGGTTATCTCTGTTGCTTCTGTTGTCGAATTAGTTCATGCTGCAAGCCTTATAGAAGACGACATTGCAGACGAATCTTCTTTTAGAAGGGGAATTTCTTCGTGTCATATTAAATTTGGAGATAATTTAGCCCATTTAGCTCAAATGTATCTTGTACAAAAGGCATATAATTTGTTGCTTGGGGACGATATAGAGACTAATCTTGGGGATGGGCAGAAGATTGCAATTACTCGTCTTGCATCTGAATCTGGAATTAGAATGATTAAAGGGCAAGCTAAAGATGTCATGCAAAAAGAACTTGGTACTGTCGATGATGTTGTCAAAATTGTTGTTGAGCGCGGTGATGTTCGCGTTGTGATCAGCGGTTCACAAAAGATTACGCACTTTAGTGTTCAGGGAATCACCAGCCAAGAAGCGGTGGATGCTCTTAATGAGGCAATTAAAAAGTCCCAAGAACTT
>CAYSGT010000089.1:0-4546 GCA_964430805.1 Candidatus Woesearchaeota archaeon | reverse complement strand
AGAGATAAGGAATGCTGCAGATGAATTTTTACAAATTTGTAAGGAATTGCAAGGTAAAAAGATAACCAAAGAAGATTTCCATAAGGTTGGAGAAGCAATGACTAAATTTTATTGGTTTTATGATAGAACTGACTTTCTTTATACAGATTTGGCTTTCAAAAAAGGCTTGATACAGGAAACATTACCGCATTTTGGAAAATTGAAAGAAGATATGAGAAGAGTAATTAATGTAATTTTACTTGGGGAGAATGGTTTAATCTATCCAATTTTAAAATCAATAAGTGGACAATTTAAAGTTGATTACGAAAAACTATTATTTTACACTCCGGAAGAGGTAGATAAGCTATTTGACGGGGAAAAGTTTGATGATTCTCAATCAAACCTTAGAAAGCATTTTTCTGTAGTAAGTTCAAAGAATAAGAGCCTTGTTTTAGAGAAAAATGCTAAGGAGATTGCTCAACTTTTTGATTTATCTGAAAGTGTAGATTTTGTTAAAGGAATTATAGCATCAAAAGGAAAAGTTAAGGGAAGAGCAGTAGTTTTTCCTGACCATATTACATCATTTTCAGATTTAAGCAAAGCTATGGATGATATGCAAAAAGGAGATATCATAATTGCCGAGACAACTTCTCCAGAAATTATGCCTGCGTGCTCTAAAGCTGTAGCAATAGTAACAAACCAAGGAGGCTTGATGTCTCACGCAGCTATAGTCAGCAGAGAGTTTGGAATTCCTTGTATCGTTGGCACCCATAATGCTACAACTGTCTTCAAAACAGGAGATATGCTTGAGGTAGATGCTAATGAGGGAATTGTGAGAATAATCAAAAATGAATGAAGGATATGACTTAGAAGATTATAAGTTATGTTTTGAAGCAGAGGGATTTAATTTACTTGTAATAGATATAATTAGGAATCTAACTAAAAGAGATAATTTCGCGAGTGCTTTAAGAAATGGGAAGCTTGAGCACTATATAGGCAGAGATGTTTTGAATAATTTCTTATCTAGAGTCATTGAAATCTGTTCAGATTATGGCAGATTTAATAAACTTTTTAATAACCTTGGGCAAATTGACCGCAATATAAAAGAGTCTTTTAAGTCTGTAATGAATAGATTAGATAATCAGTCTTACAAATATTTTTTGAATAGCTTGAAAGAAATATTGGAATATTACACTTTAATAGACTTTGATTTATCAATTGAAGATGAAAAGAAAATTATGAATGAAGACCCAGAGGTATCCAAGAGGATAAGAAGGTTAGGAGATTTGAAAAATAGAGCCCGTGAAATCTTAAATAACGCCTTGCTTTCTGAAAAAGACCTCTTAAAACAATTTCTTGTGCATGTTTCAAAGAAATACGAAGTTAATGAAAGTTCATTGTTATATTATATCGAAACCGAACTAACGAACTTAATTATAAATAACCTGAAGGTTACTGAAGAAGAAATAAAAGAGAGGAAGAAAGCGTCTATGGTTATCAGTAATTGTGAAAAGCTATATTATTTATTTGGTCAAAAAGCGCTGGATAAGATAAAAGAGTTAAAATCGCATGACAAGCTGAAACAACCCAATATTAAAGGCGATGTAGCTTATAGATTCGATAAGCCAATTATAGGAAGGGTGATGATTTTTAGGATAGACTTTGAAAACTTAAACAAACAGATTGAGATGTTTTTGAACGAATTGCAAGGCAGTAAAGATAAAATTATCCTGGTAGTCGGAGCAACAAGCCCTGAAATGACTCCTATTTTCAAGAAAGTAGCTGCAATTGTGACGGATCTTGGCGGATTGAATACACATGCCGCAATTATTGCCCGTGAAATGAAAATACCTTGCATAGTTGGCACCAAAATTGCGACAAAGACTCTTAAAGACAGAGACTTGGTTGAATTAGATGCCAATACTGGCATAGTTAGGATAATCAAGCAACATGGAAAATAAAACAAACCTAGATATAAAGGATTACCAGCGGCTATTCAGCCATAATGGGTTAAGGTTTCTTATCAATGACATTGCAATGAATGGTTATAGTGGGCTTGGATTAATATCTCTAGTAAAAGAGGATAATCTTACAAATTACATTCCTAAGTCAATTATAGAAAAGACTTCAGTCGAAGGCCTTGAGTTATACGGCAGTAAGAAGAAGTTTAGTCTTTTTGTCTCAAATTTTAGAGAAATTTATAAAAAATTAGTGGCTTTTTGCGATGAAATTCTACTAGACAGTCAGCTGTCTAAGACTCAGATAAAAGAATTATTTGATGAGTATATTGAATTTATAAGTGAATACAAAAAAACAGAATTTATCTATGTAGACAAACCATATTTAGAATCCAAGAAGGGAAATAATTCTGAGCTCATTGACAATCTTAAAGAATATGAAAAAGTAAAATTTGAGTTTAGAGGTCTAATCAACGTAATCTTCTTTGGAAATAGTTCATATTATCAAAGAATTTTAGAAAAGCTGGCAAAACAGACCAATATCGACCAAGAGGATTTGCAACAATACAAATCTGAAGAAATACTTGGTTTATTTGAAGGTAAAAAAGTTGATAAAAATACAATAGATGAAAGGTTTTATCATAATATAATAATTGATGACAATAACCAGTTCAGACACTATTGGGGAAATGAAGCTGAAGAAATCATAAACCACTTTTTCAAAAATAAAGAAGATAATGAATTAATCAGAGGAACAATAGTAAATAGAGGCAAAGTTAGAGGAATTGCACGTGTAATAAAACCTTCGTGGCATGAAGGGTTCACCAAAGTAAAGGAAGCTATGGAACGAATGAATAAAGGAGATATATTAATATCGGAGACTACCTCTCCAGATATAATGGTTGCAATTAGAAAAGCAGGAGCCATAGTCACTGACCAGGGAGGCTTAATGTCTCATGCCGCAATTATGAGCAGGGAAATGAATGTGCCTGGGATAGTTGGGGCAGATAAAGCTACGAGATTGATAAAAGAAGGAGATCTAATTGAAGTGGATGCATACACTGGAATAGTTAGAATTCTAAATAGAAATTAGCCAGTCTTTATGTCCACATAGTTATCAAAAGCTTTAAAAATAGTGGTCATATGAATCATGTATGACTTACACAGAAATCCAAGAGAAAAATGGAACAAAATACTACTATAGAACATTCTCTATCCGCGAAAAGAATGGTTTTAGGAAAGTAAGAAAATACATGGGCAAAGATTTTACAAAACAGGAGCTAAGGAAAAAAGAAGCAGAGGCGGACAAAGAATTAACCAGCCTAAAAGAAAGAAAGTTTAAGCTAGAAGAACTAAAACTTTACAAACAAAGCGGGGCAGGCTATGCTTGCACAATTGGCCTTCCTATGAACTTTATATTTCATCCTGCACCTATTGAGCCTAATTTTACAATAACTTATCCTGGAGACATGACATATGCCTCTGCAGACTTCCAATTTTTTCACTTTTTTGATTCAGAAAGAACAAAGCCAGTTGCAGATGAACTATTTTCCAGACTTAAGCAAAATCCTGACTGGGTAAAGCTAAGGATAAACGAATTTGAAAAAGCAATAAATGGCATGGAGGAAGTTTGCGAAGAAATGGTAAAATGTGCTGAAAACATTCAGCAGAACACCAAAAATAAGATTATTAAGGCATACGAAAAGTTTCTTGAAAAGAACTACTCATACTGGATACCTTCTTTATTTATTGATATTCTTGACACTTATGAAGAAGATATCCTTAATTACATATTTGGTTCTGAAAGAAAAAATATAAGCAAGGAAGACATGCAGGTTATCTTGCTGCCCAACAAATCAATTTACTGGTCTGCAAAAGAGGACTTTAACAAAATAAAGGAATTTTATGTTCACATTGGCAGGGAAAAAGCCAATGAAGAGTTATGGAACAAGCTAAAGAAATATGCTGAAAAATACTGGTGGCTACAAAACGACTATCAAAATGCCAAGAAAATGACTGCAAGTGATTTTTCCCAAACCCTTGATGAGCACAATGATACAAACCTAAATGAAATGATAAAGATAAAGAAAAGGCTTATTGAAAAGTATGGCTTTGACAGAGAGATTATTTCACGACTTGAGCAGTTCTCAGACATAGCTTATTTTAGAGATATAAGAAAGAAGATTACCCAGATAGTAAACTACTATGTAATTACTTTTTACCATACTGTTGCTAGAAAGCATGGTCTGCTGGATAACTTGAGCAATTTTGTTGTTCCGTATGTCGAATATAAAAAATTTATAAATAAAGACGCAGGACTTATCAAAATTCTAGAAGAAAGGACAAAAAAAGGAGTATGGATGATAAGTGATAGCGTAGCTTGGAGACCTAAAATAGAGACTAAAAGGGCAGAAATCCTGCTAAAAGAAATAGAAAAGAAATTTGCTGACTCTTCAATTCTGTATGGCAATACTGCTTCGCTAGGAAAAGTTACAGGAACAGCTAAAATAATATTAAGGCAGTCTGACTTCAGTAAGTTTAGCAATGGAGACATCTTAGGGCTTGCTATAAAATAAATTGCCAGTTTAACTAATTGTATAATTCCATTG
>CAYSGT010000088.1:1828-4633 GCA_964430805.1 Candidatus Woesearchaeota archaeon | reverse complement strand
TGTTTAGGAACTGGAAGTGCTATTCCAAGCATAAAAAAGAATCACAGCGGTTTTCTTATAAAAACTGAAAGAGAAAAAATACTGATAGACTGCGGAGAAGGAATCCAAAGGCAATTTAAGCATGCAAATGAAAACCCTGTAAAATTAACAAAAATCTTAATCACTCACTGGCATGAAGATCATACTCTTGGTCTTGCAGGGCTCCTCAAAACTCTCGGAATGAACAGTTACGTTCAAACACTCCATATTTACGGTCCAAGACACACAAGTGAAAAACTAGAGCTATTTCAAAGAATTTATTCAAGATACAAAATAAGAATAGAAGTTCATGAAATAACGAACAGCATAGTTTACGAAGACAAGCAGATAAAGATAGAATGTGCGCAAATGGATCATGGCGTTCCAACTTTAGCATATAGCCTAACAATAAAAGACCAAACAAGAATAGACAAGGCAAAGTTAAAGAAGCTCAAGCTCCCAAATTCCCCATTAATAGGTGAACTACAGCGAGGCAAAGACATCGTGTTCAACAATAAAAAAATAAAGTCAAAAGACATAACCTACACTCAAAAAGGAAAAAAGTTTACAATCGTTCTTGATACAGCAATGAATGATAGAGCAATAGAACTGGCAAAAAGCTCAGACCTTCTCATATGCGAGTCAACGTATTCAGCTGAAGAAAGCGAACAGGCAAGAGAATACAAGCACCTCACAACAACAGAAGCAGCCACAATTGCAAAAAAAGCAAAAGTTAACCAACTCGCTCTAGTCCACGTTTCAGAAAAACATGTTCACAGAATCCCGCAGCTTCTAAAAGAAGCCAAAACAGTCTTCAAAAATACCAGTATCCCAGACGATTTAGCAGTCTTGAAAGTTTAAAATGGAAAATAAGCGAAAAATATTAAATTTCATGAAAGAAGAAAAGTTAATGGTGATTTCAACGCTTAATGGAAATGGCCTACCAGAAAGTGCGTTAGTCGGTTTTTCTCAGACTGATAAATTAGAAATAATTTTTGGGACTTTCAATGAAATAAGAAAATATTCAAATTTAATGGTTAACAAAAATGTTTCTCTTGTTATCGGATTGGATTTAGGTAAAAAGATGACAATCCAATATGAAGGTGTTGCACAAGAAGTCAATGGGAAAAAATTAGAACAATGCAAAAAGATACATATTTCCAAATTAGATAATGAAGAATATGTAAACAGCCCTAGAGAAAGAATTTTTAAGATAAATCCCAAATGGATAAGATATTCCAACTCGTCTAAAGACCCAGAAGAAATATTTGAAATAGAAGAAGATAAGTTATAATTATATCTCGCAAACTCCCAAGTAAAACTTAAACCAATTAGATGATGGCTTTTGGAATAAGAAAACTAATACAATTATTTGTAAAATTGTTTGAATTATTCCCAGAATTACTGAAATTGAGTTAGTTATTAATGATTGTATCATCGGAAGAATGGAAAAATGGATTCCAATTATAAAAAGAACTAAAAAAGTAATCCTTGTCCAATTTCTACCCTGTCTAATCATATATATGAAAAAAGCCAGAATTACAAAAGTAAAAATTTGTACAAAAATTATGAAACCTGAAGAAGCCATCCAAATGTCTATAACTGTTCCAAATGTCTATAGAAAATTAAAAACGCTTATAGAAGTAGGCTTAGAGTATATCAAAGTTGGTCAATCTGCAACAACCATATCAGGAGGAGAAGCCCAAAGAATAAAGTTAACTAAAGAATTAGCAAAACGTGGAACAGGAAACACAATTTACTTGCTAGACGAGCCAACAACATGGCTTCACTTCCATGATGTAAAAAAACTTCTAGAAGTCTTGCACAACCTAGTAGACAAAGGCAACACAACGCTAATTATAGAACACAACCTAGAAGTAATCAAGTCAGCAGACCACATTATTGACCTAGGTCCAGAAGGCGGAGACTGGGGAGGACAAATAGTGGCCAAAGGCACTCCTGAAGAAGTAGTAAAGCACCCAAATAGCTACACGGCTAAGTTTCTGAAGCCATTGTTGAACAAGTAAGTTCTACTTTAAAATAAAATATTCATAAAATAGACCTAATGTCGAAATATTCTTTTTAAGCTGAATAAAAATAAAATAGTGCTTATTATAAAGACGAAGAGTCCTAAGAGATTTGGAGATTGGTTACTTGGATAAATAACATTTCCTGTAATGTCTGAATTAAGAAAAAATAAACCAATGCCTATGCCTATAATGCCTAATATAGCAGAAAGACAATGTTCCAAGTCTTTTGCCTTTTTTCTTTCTTGTGCTATTTTATCTCCGATATCTCTTCCTAGACCTTTTAGAATGTTCATATTTTCTCTTACAATGTCTCGTTCTTCTTTTCCATAGTATCTTCGAGTTGGAATTAATTTCTCTTTTTTATATCCCTTATAACTCTCTCTTATAGACATGCCTACCCACGGCCCTAAGTTTCTGGTGTGCGCACTAGGAATGGCCTCATAAGAGACTTTTATTCCCGAACTTATGTTCGAAGTCGCTTCCTCTAAAACTTGACAAACTATTCCGAGTGTTCCTTTATGAGAATATTCATTCCCATATAAGCGAGATATTACTGATGCAGTTAACTCTTTAGGAGGTATACCTCCCGAATCATCTATTACCAGCACTTTGTCTCCTTCATGAAGTCCATATTTCCTTAATTTTTCAGTAGTTTCCCTTATAACTCGTGATGCAGTCCTTTTCATTCTTTTTCCAACTTCTTTTTGATAATAATTTCATTATGCCTAAAACTTCTTCGGTCTCAAGACTTCTCATA
>CAYSGT010000088.1:1499-1818 GCA_964430805.1 Candidatus Woesearchaeota archaeon | reverse complement strand
AATAATGAGCAAAATCTTCTTTTTCTTCTATAGAAGTGCTACTCATTATCCCTAAACTTTTCGGAAGAGTACAATAAAAAAATCTTCTAAGAGGAGACATTTGAGCATGATGTTCTCTAGATAATTTTTCTTGAGTATCAAAATCATTTTTGAATGCTCGCACTGCCTTTACATCAATGGTTAAAAATTTTGGCTGAGGTTCATCAGGAAATGCATGGTGATAGGCTTCTTTTAAGATGATTCCAAAAGGATTAATTGAAGTCATTGGAAGAGATATTACTTTAGGATTTATAATTCTTATCCGGTTTAAACAATCTCT
>CAYSGT010000088.1:0-1489 GCA_964430805.1 Candidatus Woesearchaeota archaeon | reverse complement strand
ATCATTTTCTTCAACACTTTCTGACCATCTTTTAAAATGATTAAATGAGTCTGGAGACATCCTACTAATCTTAAAAGGTTTGGAGTCATGTTTAGTTTCTTTCGCACCACTCATAAAGAGGTAAGAAGTAAGTACTTTAAATAGTTAGGCTTCAAGAGGAGTTAAGCAGTCTATTCAAAAAACAAAAGACTACCATGTTGATGGTTACACATGATTTTGAAGCAGCCATATATTTAAGCGATAAAATATTTGTTATGTCGAAAAGACCTGACAAGATAATAAAGAGTTTAAATGTAAATTTCCCAAAGCCAAGAGATAGAAGGAGTAAAGATTTTTTAAAGATTCATTCAGAAATTATTAATTATATTGAATCTACATTCTAATTTACTAAAAGAAAACATATAATTAATCACATTCAAAAAACATAGAAAAGAGTTAGAGAAATAGTTAATGCAAAGAAAGAAAGAATGGAATCAAGAAGCTATTGCATATGAATTTGAAGGAGATTTATATTATATTTAATTATGGAAAATGTAAAAATTGTAGTATTTGTGCCTTTAACACATACAGACAAAGTTAGAGAAGCAATTGGAAAAGCAGGAGGAGGAATTATTGGTAATTATAATTATTGTAGTTTCTCAAGTATTGGAATAGGCAGATTCAAACCAAATTCCAAAGCAAACCCGCACATAGGAAAAGCCAACACCTTAGAAAGCGTTAAAGAAGAAAAAATAGAATTTATCTGCCCAAAAAATAAAGCAAAATCAATAATTCAAGAAATAAAGAAAGTCCACCCTTATGAAGAAGTAGCTTTTGATATCTATCCATTAATCAACGAGGAAGATTTGTAAAACCAAACTTCAAAACAAAAAATCACCCAAAAGATTTAAATATACCTAACAGCTATAAGTATATACCTAAAAGAGATAAAAATGAAACAAAAAGCAATAATACAAAGAATAGAACACTCCCCTACATTAAACACAGTCTTAATGGTAGAACAAGAGCTAAAAAATGCAAAACAAATAATTTCAATAGCAGAGCTAAAAAGAAAGTTACCAAAAAAAGTAATGCACTCTACATTAATGCAAATCATAGACTACTTACAATTCAGCGGAAAAATAATAATAGGAACAAAGGGCATCTTATGGATTTTTGCAGAAAGAAAGGAACTCAACCATTTAATCGAAAGAGGAATAGAATTATGAAAAAATTTTTGAGTTTTGTTTCAAATTTTTGTATGATCAAAGTGTTCAATCAGGAGACACTTTGACATGAACAAGCCAGTAAGAGTTATTCTTATTGGTGAAGCAGAAAAGGAATTTAAGAGACTGAATGAAATTATAGGACTTCAGATACAACATGAAAAAGAAAGCACCGAAGAAATGCAATTATTGAAGTCAATAAAACAAAAAATAGAGTTCATAAAATTAAATCCATTTTATGGTGATAATATCCAGAAACATTTAATTCCTAAAGAATATATAGA
>CAYSGT010000087.1:3562-4676 GCA_964430805.1 Candidatus Woesearchaeota archaeon | reverse complement strand
GCAAGTTAGGATAAAGTTTAATATTAGTAAAGTCGGTTATTAACAATGGAAAAAGTATTTTATATTTTACCTGGATTCACAGAAGATGAACATAGCCGTTTAGCTTATAAAGAAATCTCTAATATTTTGAGTGAAAAAGGCATTGAAAATAAGATAATAAAAATAACATGGAAGCACAAAGTTATGTCTGATTATGTGAATGAAGCTTTATCCCAGATAGACATGAGTAAAGAAATATATTTAATAGGTTTTTCATACGGGGCATTTATTTCTTTTATAATTTCTACAAAAATTAATATTAAAATGCAGATTCTTTTATCATTATCTCCATATTTCAAAGAGGATTTAGATAATCTAAAAGGATGGTGGAAAAAATATGTGGGGAAGAAAAGGATAGAAGATTTTAATAAAATTTCATTTAACGAATTAGCTATAGTCAAGGACACTGAAAATTGAGCATTTGTGCCTTGACTATTTAGGGAAAGACATGCAATTTTGCTCAATTATTTATGTCTTTAACTATACTTTAGTTAAATGTCCAACTTTTATTTTAGTTGGAGAAAAAGAACCGCCAATCTTAATTAATAGGGCTAAAGAAGCAAGCAAAATAATTAGCGGGGCAAAGTTCATTCTTGTAAGAGAAGCAAAACACAATATAGATAACAAAAATTATATCAATTCTATAAAAGAGTTATTAATTTCAATCAATTAATGTTTTCACAACCTAAAAATCCCATAAATTTTCCCAAACAGGAAAATTTAAATACTCTGTTTAAAGTCTAATCAAAGAGGTATTTTCTATTTTATAATGGATGAAGAAATTGCAAAGCACGTTCTAAAGACTGGAACGTTAACCATAGGCATAGTCTGCAAAGATGGAATAGTTGTAGCTGCAGATAGAAGGCAATCTTACGCAGGGAACAGCGGAGGAGTATCGTATCTGGCAGGAGCAGCAAAAAAAATTCTCGAAGTAACTGACCGAATGATCGCAACAACTGCAGGCACAGCATCAGACACAAGAAAAGTCCTTGAAATTCTAAGAGCCGAATTCAAATTAAAAGAATTAAGAACAAAATCTGGAAGAAACTATAAACTGATGATACATCATATAGAT
>CAYSGT010000087.1:0-3552 GCA_964430805.1 Candidatus Woesearchaeota archaeon | reverse complement strand
TAAAAGAATTAAGAACAAAAGAAAAAATAACTGTTCCAGAAGCAGCCAGTTTCTTGGCAAACATGGTCTACGGAAACATCAGAACACCTTCAATGATTCCAAGCATCACGCATTTCATTCTATCAGGTTATGACGAAAAAGGATTATATTTATATGACATTTCCCCTGACGGGTATATCCAGCAATCAGACACCTATGTAGCGACAGGAAGCGGAATAATGCAGGCGCACCCAATATTAGATTCAGAATACAAAAAAAACATGACCTTAGATGAAGGTGTAGCAATGACTACAAAATGTATTAAAGCAGCAACCGCGAGAGAGCCATCAGTCGGAGCAGGAATGGATATTTATACTGTAAAGAAAGGCGAGATTAAGCAGGTTGCAGATAAAGAAGCAGTATTGTCTTTTGAAACATCAAAGTAAGATTCTATAATGAGCGAAATATTGAAGACGATAAAAAGTGAATTGCCTAGTGGCGTAGTTAGCGAAGCCATTTTTGAAGGGGCAAACATAGTTTTATACATCTCAGATAAAGAGTTCTTCAAAAAAAGTGATGAAAAAATCCGAGAAATAGTCCAGAAAGTAAAAAAAAGAATAGAACTCAGAGCAGACAGCAGCATTCTTGCTCCAGAAGATGTAACTGAAAAAACAATAAGGGAGCTTATACCAGCAGAGGCAGAAATAGAAAGCATAATCTTTGATGTCCAAAGAAGCATCGTAGTTATCGAAGCAAAACGCCCTGGATTAGCAATAGGCAAACAAGGCTCAATAATAAAGGATATACGCGATTCTACTATGTGGACTGCCCAAACACAGAGAAGCCCGGCAATACATTCTAAAATAACTGAAAAAATTCGTGCAGTTTTATATGCAAATAACAACTATAGAAAGAAATTTCTCAATGAGATAGGAAAGAAAATCTATGAAAATTGGAATCCTGAAAAAATGGACATGTGGGTCAGACTCACATACTTGGGAAGTGGAAGACAAGTAGGTCGTTCATGCCTTTTGCTCCAAACCCCTAAATCAAAGATAGTTTTTGATTGCGGAATAAACCCAGGAATTTTATCGGGTCCAGAAAGATTTCCTTACCTAGATGTTTCAGAAATAGGGGATTTAGGTTCTATCGACGCTATAATATTATCACACGCTCACCTTGATCACAGCGCGATCATCCCTTACCTTTACAAGATGGGATACAAAGGTCCAGTATACATGACTCCGCCAACAAGAGATATAGCAGCACTTCTAGCATTAGACCTAGTAAGTGTTCATTACAAAAAAGCAGAAGTTCCAATTTACAGAGCAGACGACATTAGCGAAATGGTAAAACATTCAATATCTTTGAACTTTGGAGAAGTTTCAGATATCACTTCGGATATTAGGATAACTTTTTACAACGCAGGCCACGTATTAGGCTCAGCAGTAACTCATGTAAATATCGGAAATGGATTACACAATTTTGTCTACACAGGTGACTCTAATTACAGAAAAACTCGCTTACTAGATCCTGCAGTGAATTATTATCCTCGTGTTGAGTCAGTCATGGTAGAAGCTACATATGGCTCTAAAGACCAGATTCAGCCGTCTCTGGCAGAAGTAGAAGAAAAATTCTGTTCATTAGTAAATGAAACAATAAAAAGAAATGGAAAAATATTGCTTCCTGAATTAGGTCTAGGACACGCACAAGAAACACTCTTAAGAGTAGAAGACGCAATACGCACAGGTAAACTGCCAGAAATTCCAGTCTATCTTGACGGAATGTTATGGGACATTACCGCAATACATACAGCATATCCTGAATTTCTAGGTTCAAATGTCAGAAATAAAATATTTCAAGATGAAAATCCTTTCATTTCACCTCATTTTAAGCGAGTCGGCTCCCAAACAGAAAGAAAGGAAGTAATCGAAGGAGGGCCTTGTATTGTCATAGCCACTTCAGGAATGTTAGCGGGCGGTTCATCTGTCGAGTACTTTAAACAATTCGCAGAAAATGAAAAAAACTTAATAATATTTGGTTGTTATCAAGCTCCTGGTTCATTAGGCCGTCAAGTCTCAGAAGGCAATAAAGTAGTCAAAATAGATGAAAATTTTGGTGGAGAAACGATAAATGTAAACATGCAGGTAGAAACAATGTCCGGCCTATCAGCGCACTCAGGAAGAGGCGAATTGATGCAATTTATAGCGAGAATGAGTCCAAGACCAAAGAAGATAATTTTAAGCCACGGAGAACAATCACGTTGTCTAGACTTAGCATCTAGTATTTACAGGCAATACGGAATAGAAACAGTGGTGCCAAGAAACCTAGAAACAATTAGGTTAAAGTAAATAAATATGAAATTTAATAAAAAAGTAATCTTTTTTGATGGAGATGGTTCTCTTTGGTATCCTAAAAAAACAAAATATTCAAAACATCCTGTATGGGTGTACAAAGATAGAAGGATCAAGGATTACCTCAATCATATCGTTATGATTCCCTCAGTTTTATCAGTAATAAAAAAATTGAAACAAATGGGGATAATAACAGTTATCCTATCAACTAATCCTTCACCGCCAGAAATCGCTGACATACATATTAAACATAAAGTCAAGCACTTTAAATTAGATGGTCTTTTTGACGAAGTTTATGCAACAAGGCCTTATCCTGAATCTAAAGTGGAGTTTATGTTAAAAATTTTAAAAAGAAGAAAAATAAAAAAGTCAAATGCATTAATGATAGGAGACAGTTACAAATGGGACTATGAACCTGCTAAGAATAATGGAATAGATGCTTTACTTATCAAATCAAAATATATGCATGAACATGAAGCAGTCAAAAGTGTGAAAAGAAAAATCAATAAATTAAGTGATCTGTTAAAGTATATCTGAAGAACATTTAAGCTATTCAAATAGTGAAGTATATTAAACTCACCACATTTAAATACATTAAATCACGCAGTAGTTAAAAGAGAGAATATCATTTGAAACACTCAATAAAAATAACAATAATTCTAATCGCTTTATTCTTTATAGCGCAGCTTATAGGTATTTTTGTCGCAAATGTATACTTGCCAAATATTGAGCAAGTAGTAAATCAAACTACAGGTGAAATTACAAATCAAACAGTCTATAATTTACCATATGGCCTCGACCCTCCTGCAAACATAAAGCCGCAGGAGTCAGTCATATCAATAATAATTGCCCTGTGCGTTGCAGTAGTTATAATGCTTCTTCTTATGAAATTAAAAGCAGAAACTTTCTTAAGATTATGGTTTGCCATTGTAGTTATTCTGGGTTTGGCAATCGCAATTAACGCATTTATAATGAAAATTCCTTACGCAGCCATAATTTCAATAATAATAGCAATACCTCTAGGAATTATAAAAATATTTCAAAGAAATATGTATGTCCACAACTTAACAGAATTATTAATCTACCCAGGCATTGCAACCGTTTTCATTCCAATTCTCAACATCTGGGCAATGGTAATCCTTCTAATTATAATCTCATTATACGACATGTGGGCTGTCTGGCACGTTGGCTTCATGCAGAAAATGGCTAAATTCCAAAT
>CAYSGT010000086.1:1376-4748 GCA_964430805.1 Candidatus Woesearchaeota archaeon | reverse complement strand
AGGTTGGCGGGTTAATAAGGTAACCTTTCCAGATGCGCGAGCTTGCAATTTGTTTTTTACCATATGTACAAGCTTAAGATAGTACATGTTTCCTATGTAAATTCTAGCATCCATTTTTCTGCCAGTGACTCCATCGTACATTTCTTCTTTTCCATCAAAACTAAATCCCATATGGGCAAGCTGTTTTTCCAAATCCTCAACCTTGGCACCTGTAAATGGGGTTCCATCGATAAAGCTTCCGGTAACCGCCCCAACTTTTCCAGCCAATACTTCAATCATGTAACCTACAGTCATTCTAGAGGGAATTCCATGAGGGTTGAAAATCAAATCAGGTTTGACACCCTTAGAAGTAAATGGAATATCCTTAGGGTCAGCCAGCAATCCTACAACTCCTTTCTGTCCATGCGGAGTAGAAAATTTGTCTCCTGGTTCAGGAATTCTATGGTCTCTTATCCTAATTCTAGCAATCTTATTTCCTTCGCTGTCTGTTGTAATGAAAACGCTGTCAACAATTCCAGATTCTCCTTGTTTTATTGCTACGCTTCCTTCTTTCTTTGATTGTATGCTTAAGTTGCGGGCTTCAGACAGGAATTTAGGAGGAGTAGTTCTTCCAATTATTACTTCAGAAGAGGATAATTGTGCTTCAGGGTATATTATTCCATCATCTTCTAATAATCTATAAGCTGCCTCTGTTCTGTATCCTGCAACATCCTTATCAGGTATTGTTATTTCATCTTTAAGCCCGCCAGCATAATTAAATTCAATTGATTCGTACGGTTTAAAGTAAGTACTTCTCCCCATTCCCCTTTCAACGCTTGCTTTATTCAAAATAGTCGCGTCTTCTAAATTATAGCCCTCATATGGCATAACAGCTACAACAATGTTCTGCCCAGCAGGATAAAGTTTCAATGTGTCAAATACAAAGCTCTTGACAATCGGATTCTGAGGATAATGTAAAATAGAAGAGTTGGTATCCAGCCTTACAAGGTAGTTGGCGGCATATAACCCTAGAGATTGCCTTAATGTCTTGCTTCCACGCAGTAAACGAGCAGACTGGTCGTGGTTAGCAAAAGGCACTAAAGAAGTCACAAGTCCGAATATTGCAACAGGATCTATTTCTACATGAGTGTGTTTATCTGTTATAGACTCAGGGTTTTGCGCAACAAAAGCATCTTCTTCTTCAGATGCGTCAATATACTCTACAACTCCTTCTTTGACAAGCTCTTTCCAATTTAATGACCCCTGTTCTAGAAGCACTAAATGCTCATCCTTAAGCCTGCTAGCTCCCAGATCTACCACTATGAGCGGCCTTAATACTCTTCCAACTTCAGTTGAAATAACAATGGTCTTAGCAGGACTGTCACTTGCAACACTCAGTTCAGATGCCAAATTTCCTTTTCTTCTTTCATTTCTAACTGCTTGAACAAAACCATTGATGTCCTTTGCCATACCAATATATTTTCCGTTGAAGAATACGTCTTTTCCGCTTTCTTCATTTAACCCTAGAGATTGCAGCTGTTTTATTGTAGCTTTTTCATCCAGGTCAATAGCATTAGAAATTCTAGCTAAAATTGCCAAGTTCTTTCTTAGGCCTATTTCTGTTCCTTCAGGAGTTTCAGTAGGGCAGAACCTGCCGTAGTGTGTAGGGTGAAGCATTCTAGCAAGGAAGTTTTCTTGTTCATCTGGCAGCATTGAAGAAACTCTTTGCAGTGAAGAAAGCATATCAAGGTAATTGTTTTTTGACATATTTTGTGTTACTCCGCTTCTCTCGCCAATCCATGCACCTGTAGCAATAGCACTTTCAACTCGGTGAGTGAATAACGTGGATTTAGCGACGGTCTTTACAGAATAAAACTTCTTTCTCTTTGCAACTTTTTGCAAGGTATATTGAATATCTTTGACTAAAATATTCATGTTGACTCTGAATAAGTCCGCAAGTAAATCTCCAGAAAGTTTTATACGTTTATTTGCATAGTGGTCTTTATCTGTTCGTAAGCTGCAGTCTTGTTTAGCCTGTAAGAATTGCTTAATCATCTTGCACAGGTTAATTGCCTTTTCTATTCGATATTCTTTTGTTAATCCAATGTGAGGCAGAAAGTAAGAGTCAATTCTTTGTTTTACTCGATCTAATATTTCTTTTTCCGTTCCTTGAATTCCGGCAAGTTCAGCAATAATCATATATGCATCTTTAGGCTGCAGTACTTTGGCGTATTCATACAAATTAACGATTACCGTATCATCTTGCCTTCCAATATGTTTTGCAATCTCCGCTTCTGTAAGCATTCCTAAAGCCTTAATAACGACAATTGCAGGAATATTCTTCAGACGGGAAAAGGTTACTTCTAAGATACCGTCTGCTGTTTCACTTACAGTTGTTGGTATTCTATAAGGTCCTCTTTGCGAGAACATCCTTGTTGTCAGCCCTCTTCTCCCTTCTTCGATAAATGGCTGGTTAGGAGCTAAATCTTCAGCCATAACAATTACTCTTTCATTTCCATTAACTACAAAATATCCTCCAGGGTCAAGCGGATCCATTAATGTGCTTCTTAGTTCTTCTCGCGACATTCCATGAGTGTTGCAGATATCGCTCTTGACAATTACAGGAATTCTTCCTATTTCAACTTCAGCGCTGTCAGAGTTATTCCCAAAGTTTACCATGATTTCAACATAAATTGGAGCAGAATAAGTTAATTTTCGCAGACGGGCTTCAGCAGGGCTTATCATAGATATGCTTCCATCAGATTCGGTTACGTTTGGCTTTCCAATTCTTATCTTGCCGAATTTTATCTTAACTTCTTCCTGTGGAATTGTATCGTTGAGCTCGTAAACAATTTGCTGCATCCTTCTGCCAATAAAATCATTAAAACTTCTAATGCTTGACTCGACAAGCGAGTGCTGCTGTAAATATTTTTTAATCAAAATATGTTTGTCGGTGCTCATACGACCACCCTAAAATAACTGCGAACCTTATCTCTAAACTTTCGTTCAATCTCAATTATGTCCCCAGTAACGCAATCCTTTGGCAGTGCAGGATCTGTAGACTTAATTTTTGGCAATTGTGAAACAGAGATATTATACTTCTCTAAGAATTGTTTAACCTCGTCGGATTTTAGCTTTGTGTGTTTTGGTTGGAGTGCGTGCATGGTTGTCGGAAGAGTCACAGTTTAGTGATGACCTTGAAGATAAAGACAATTGCAAAAAGTGCTTTTTAAACTTTGCGCTTTATCATCACAGCGAGTTGCAAAGTTTAAACACGTTGATTTAAATCAACTTTGTTTAAATCTTCTTTTATTTTTCAAACATTTTTGGTAGTCTTGGAGCTTTTTGTCCCTGATAATCTCCGCTATATACCTCTCCACTAGAGGCTGCATC
>CAYSGT010000086.1:0-1366 GCA_964430805.1 Candidatus Woesearchaeota archaeon | reverse complement strand
AAGACTTATATGGCAGGACTTGGCTTACGTCTTCTTCCCCGTCATTATCTGCATCTCTTACTGGATCAATAAGAACGTGGCCTGCTATATCTCCTATCTTTATTCTTGTTTTATTTTGAAAATAAGGCTCCATAGTAATACCTCCCCTAAATTTTGGCTGCACTACTCCTGCTAAACATCCAAGCCCTCCTAGGCCATTATATGCATCTTTTTCCTTTGAAATAATTCCACATGCCTGGCCAAATTCCATAACGCCTTGCGATCCTAAAAGATATAATCTTCTCGGATCTAAAGTTATTTGCGAATTTCCCTCGATAACTTCCCACCATTTTCTCCAGTCTAATGAGCCATTACTTGCGCAAAGGTCTATTGGCTCATCAGTTCTTTTTGCAGCATAAGCCATTCTTGTATCAAATCGAACAAGAAGTCCAAGAGGATGAATAAAATCCTTCAAATCCCCTCCACTAATAGTTACTAATTTTTTAGTTTCTATTTCTTGCAAAGTAGCATAGGGGGTGCCTTTATACCTTACTACTCCTTGCGAAAATGAAGCTTCGCCTGATTTTGCGAGCAGATTAAATGCTAAAGGCTGGAGTATTGTAATAAGTCTTCCGTCACTTGTTCTCCCAACACCCTTACTGTGGCAGCCAAGTCTTCCAGTTGTACTTTTTGAATGCACTTCAAATTCTAAATCCCCTGAGTGCGAAACTCCTTCTTCACTAACAAGATAATAAATACAATTTCCGTTAGGATCATATTTAAACTCAAATTGCTGTCCTGGTTCAAGGTTCCAATGTTCCATCTCTCCAAGCTCTCTTTCACTTACCTCACCAAGAACAGTATCTGATTTTGCAACTAACCTTCCGAGCCTAAAGTCGAATGATGCGGCCCCTAAATCACCTGCTCTTCCAGAAGAAATACTAAAAAATGTTTTTGACCATTCAGCCAAATCGCCGTCAAATTCCCTTAAGTCTGGTGCTAGTCTGTGTTCTTGTACTCTTAAGTCAGGTATAGCATTGATCTTCTCGCCAAGTCCAGGTCCTCTCGCTTGTCTAAGCAAATCTCCCATAAACCTCTGTTCTCTAAGTTCATGAAGGAATTGATTAGTAAGAGTCACCATAAAAGCTTATTACTTGAATATATTTAAAGAATATTGTTCTCAACATTAAACAATCAAATTAACCGCATCAAATCTTAAATACTCTTTATTTGCTTAAAGTTCATGAAAAAGCGAGTAGAATTTGAAGAAGGGCAATTAGAAAAAACCGTCGCTATCATTCTAGAAAGCACGCATCTAAAAATGACAAAAGAAGAAATTGTTATTAGTATGCTTCAAAATGGGACAAATCCTAGGACCGTAAGAGCT
>CAYSGT010000085.1:1619-4782 GCA_964430805.1 Candidatus Woesearchaeota archaeon | reverse complement strand
ATGTTGAAAGAATAAGGAATTATCTTATTAATGGGCCTGAAAAGATTGGAGCCAGACTAATTGGTTCGAAGGATAAGAGATGCCATAATAATATTTTTATTGCCATTCAAAATGCTGATTCTGAAAAACTGTTGTATCAGCTTTCTAGCAAGGGAATTTATGTTTCTCGTGGTAGCGCTTGTGAAAGCAAGAAAGAAATTGAGGATGCTGCTTTGATGGCTATTGGATTAACTGCTAAGGAGATGAAAAGCTCTTTAAGGATATCTTTACCTGTATGGGTTACGAAGAAAGATGCAGATTATTTTTTGAAAACTATCAAGGCATTAATTTAAATATAGAATTATTTGACATTTTTTATGACCGTAGAGGCTAAAATTATTGAATGCAATATTTCTGAAGATGGGTGTTTGTGGTCAGCCCTTCAACTTACTGATGAAGGGGAAAATAAAACAAAGATTATACTTTATCGTGTAGGATTAATGTATTCTGGCAAGCCTTTAAGAAGCAGATATGTGCATGAAGTTGCAGATATTCATTCACCTGACGAGATTCCAGCATGGAGACAAATAGACCCAAAAAGAGATTATGGCTTCTCACCTAAGGCCTTTAGGGAATTAATGAAAAAATTAGGACAAGGTAAATAAAATCTGAAGTGCTTTGTGATTTACTTTGAAAGAATCAATTAAAAGATACATTTAAAAGTTCTTTTTTGCAACTTGATATATGAGAAAAGTAATACGAAGAAGCAGAAGGAAGGCGATTCTTTTAAGAAGACATAGCCGAAGAGTTGCCGGAAGATAGTCTAGGAATATTTAAATAAACAACTTTAATTTCTGATTTATGGTTCGTGTAGACATATTGCGCAGTCTTTCTATTGGAAATAGGCTATACGAAGAGGTCGTTCTATATCGCCCTACTCGTTTTTTGATTCATTGCACCCAATTTAATGGAGGAAATAATGAACTTCACAAAAAGAGAGAATTCCCCTCTCAAGAAGAGATGGTGAGAAGATTCCCATGTGCTGAAGAGAAACAAGGATGGTTTGAAACTGGACCAGGTTTAGGATATAGCGTAACCCCTCAGGATTACGCTGATGCCCGAGTACGTATGAGGAGCAGATTAGCTGCAGAAAGCGGAAGAGCGGTAGATGAACATCTAGCAGACTAGACATATTTTTATACTGTGGGCTTGTGTGTGGAAGATGAGGGTGATGAACTGATGGCAAGAGCAGGTAAGAGTGACTCTGGAAATGGAGAGAAAATATATTCGCATTCTCGCCTTTGGCTTTTTGAATCTTGTCCCGAATTTTATAAATTAAGATATATAGACAAGAAAGTTCCACCTATGCCTACTGCTATGCCTCTTTTTCTTGGAAGTGCTGTTCATGAAGCACTTGAATGGCTGTATCACCAGATTAAACATCGTGAAGTAAATGCTGATGAGTTAATTGAGTATTTTACAGATAATTGGACCTCTAAGTTTGATGAAAACATTAAAGTTGAGAATGGGGACGAAATTGAGGCGTATAATAAAGGGATAAGATTTCTAATGGATTATTATACTAAGAATAAGCCGTTTAAACAAAATGTGCTTGCAATAGAACGTAAAGTCTTATTTCCACTTGACCCCGAGGGCAAATACAAGATTCAAGGATTTATTGACCGTTTGGATATGGCTCCTGATGGCACGTATGAAGTTCACGACTATAAGACAAATCAGTCAATGAAAAAGAAAGAAGAACTTGATAAAGATAGGCAGTTAGCATTTTATGATATTGGACTTCGCGAGACATTCGGAAAAGACATTAAAGTTAGGTTAATTTGGCATTTTCTTAATTTTAATCAACAAGTTACTTCTGAGAGAACGCCACAGCAGCTTGAGAAATTAAAGAAAGATACTATTGAGTTGATTGAGAAGATTGAATCTTCTACTGACTGGCCTGCTTGCAATGGAAGATACTGCGATTGGTGCAATTATAAGAAGGAGAATGGTTTGACATATGAAAGTTTTATGCAATCATTTGAAGATGTCAGGAAAGTTATTGAAAAAATTCTTCCTGACGACATGCATTTTACTGAAGTTGCGAAGTAGTTATTTTAAGATTTAATTTGCTTTTTAATCTGCAAAAGTTAGATCATTAGATTTAAAAACCGACCAAATTGTCCAAAATAATGGTTTTAGAAGATTTAGTCAGAGTCTATGACAGTTATTTAGAAAGCAAGCTTGCAGTAGTTGAGACTGGAGAAAAACCTTTTTGGGGGAGCTTGGGAGTAGACGGTTTTATTCCTATTGCTGGATTATCAAATAAAGAATTATTAAATCTAAGGAAGGAAATTCTACTTGGTAAAATTTTACAAAAATTAAGAGATCTTCCTCCAGAAGCTGTCAAAAAGGTTGAAACTAGGGTAGATCATCCCGTTTTGGCCGGAATATTTTATGATACGCCTTCTGATATATCTCCTAAAGAATTAAGTGAAAAGCGGTTATATGACTGGGGAACTATCAATCACGCTGTTAATCTTCTGAAGCCTTTGGTGCTTCTTTGTGCTATTGAAAGACATCCAGAAGTTGCGGATTTACTCGAAGAGGACTCTGCATATTTTCCCCATAGGTTATTTGCTAGACAAAGGGAAAGACCGGCTACTATTGCTGATGTAGAAATGGAAATAGCGGCTGCTATTCCAGAAGTTTATTCTGAAGAAATGGTTGCTGCACTTGATAGATTGGGCGAATTTATTTCTAACCCTATGAATCTCACTTCAGCAACCTTTTCAGACGCTAAAAGACTTGGAAAATTTACATTATACTCTTGTGGAAGAGATGCTCCCCAATGGAATATATCTAAAGATGGATTAGAAGAATTTGAGAGAGTATATGGAGAATTAGACCTTAAAAGAGAAGCATATCACGCTTTATTAGAAGTAACTAATTTAGTTGGAAGCAATGCTTCTTCAAAGAATAAAAAAATGATCATAACACATTGAAAAAAAATTCGTATTTTCTTCCCAGTTTTTGGGTGTATTCTTGGTGCTTTGAAAATAATCATATTTGTTCGAGTCTTCGCTTTCGAAAAAATCATTCGTCGCCGAATAATCGATCCACGATGAGCTTAATCCCCATCTGGGCAGTCCGTTTTCCGTTTTTAGGAATTCAGCTTGCATGG
>CAYSGT010000085.1:0-1609 GCA_964430805.1 Candidatus Woesearchaeota archaeon | reverse complement strand
AAAAAACCTTCCAAATTTTAGAACTAGCTCTTCCGAATATGCAATTGTTATACAAGGAGCTAATATGTTTGCTCAGAATCAAATTCTCTATGCTTGGCAAAATAGCCAAGGAGCCAAAGCCCATGTAACTCTTTTTGGAAGAAGACTGGGTTTTCAAGCAGCAGTTTTGGGCGAAGAGCTGCGTATCTTGCATAGAGGTGAATTAAAAACATGTAGAGGTTGGGAAAGTCCTTCATATCTTAATTCTTCAGATCGCCTTCCAAATACTCTTTGTCTACTCAAACGCAGATATGAAACTGCAAGAAAATTGTTGCAAAGTGCCTAGATCTGATAGGTTGTATGTCTACTGTTCCAGAAAACCTTTTCTTGGAAGTCTTGTTTTAACTTTTGAAACCTTTTTCTTGATTTCTTTTTTATCATCTAATTTTATTTCTGAAAATAGAAAGATGTATAGAATTTCAAAGATTCCTAGCGTGTTTATAATTAACAGAGCCACAAACCAGCCTTGACTGCCTCTGCGGGCTGATTTCCAAAGTGCCAGGCCTTTCCAGAAAAGAGACCATGCTACCACAATTGCCAGAAGAACTGGAGGAATTTCTGTTATAGATGCGAGGTCACTTAAAAATGGGCTCATAATTTTATTTAGTTTTAGTTTATTTAAATACCTTTCTTGTTTTTGCTGAAATTTTTAATATTTTTTTTAAAAACTCTTGCTAAAGCGAACTAAAAAACCGATTACTACTAAAAAATTAATTGATTGGGCTCTAAATCATATAAAAGTTTAAATATAGAATTTGATTTGGGATTTTACGCAACTTGTTATGACGTCATTTTGTCTGCTGCCGTCGGTAAAAATAGGGGTAAAAATAATGCTAAATGAAGAAAATGGAAATTTGGAATCAAATTACAAGAGTTCTCACCCAACACAAACAGCTGACATTGATAATGCTAGTTCTTTAGTTGGTAGATATTTTACCAGAAGTGAAAAAGATCCTTTCAGATATAACATGTATGGAGAACAAATTAAGTGGGTAAGTGAAGATGTTGCTGTTACCGATGACGTTGGTAAGGTAGTATTTACACAGAAAGGTGTTGCTAAACCGGATTTCTGGAGCACACTTGCTCTTAAAGTTGTTGCAAGCAAGTACTTTTGGGGAGATCAAGCAAAGGGTGAGCGGGAAGATTCTATAGAAAAAATAATTGGTAGAGTTTCTCGTTTTATGTCTAGACAAGCAATAAAACAAAAATATTTTAGCCAAGAACAAGCGGATTCTCTGCGGGATGAGGTAGCTTCTATATGCTTACATCAACTTGCTGTTTTCAATTCGCCTGTATGGTTTAATGTAGGAATCCAGGAGTATAATAGTGATGCCGGAGGGGTTTCTGCATTTGTATGGGATTCTAATCTGAATAAAGTTGTTCATGCTCTAAAAACAATGGATAGGCCGCAGTGTTCTGCATGTTTCATACAAAGCATGGAAGACACCATGGAATCCATCATGGCTGTTCAAGTTGCAGAGGCTAACTTGTTTAAGGCAGGAAGCGGTACAGGAACAAACCGTTCACCTTTAAGAAGCAGCAAAGAAAAACTTACTGGTGGTGGTAGTTC
>CAYSGT010000084.1:2025-4829 GCA_964430805.1 Candidatus Woesearchaeota archaeon | reverse complement strand
TGTTATTTTTATATTTGCAGCGCTTACTATAGGGGCGCCTGGATTGTTTGGACTGTCAACAGTATTAGTGAAAGTTCTAACGGATATTCTTTCAACAATACCTGCAACCCCTGCCTCAGCTAGTATGCCATTCACATTATCCAGCATAGAGTTGCCTGTCTCGTTTATTATCTATTTCTCAATAGCTTTCATAATAGCGATAGACATCTTGGGAGCGTTTATATTGGGATTAGTAACTAAAGGAAAAGAAAGGGAAGGAGTAAGATATATAATTCCAATAATAGCTGTAAGCCTGACAGTTTTCTTTGTAATACGCTTTATCTTACTTGAATATTTCGGAGAATTCTTCAGTATAGGTTAAAACATTATTTTATTGAACATAGGTTTTTATATAAAGGAATAATAAATATAAGATGGTAAAAAAAAGAGCAAGAACAAGAGTAAAAAAAAGAGAAATAAAAAAAGTCAAGAAAAAGAGGGCAATTAAAAAAGTAGCCTCATCTAAAAAAGTTCAGACAGGCATTCCAAACTTTGACAAGCTCATAGGAGGAGGATTTGAAAGAAGTTCTTCAAACATCATTGTTGGAGGTGCAGGTAGCGGAAAAACCATCTTCGCCACACAATTCTTGGTTAATGGAATGAAAATGGGGGAAAAAAGCTTATATGTTACATTTGAAGAGAAAAAAGAACAGTTCTACACAAACATGTTAAAATTCGGGTGGGACCTTGAATATTATGAAAAAAAAGACCTATTTACATTTTTAGAATACACTCCAGTCAAGGTTAAAACAATGCTTGATGAAGGAGGAGGCACAATAGAGTCTGCGATACTCCACAAAGGAATAACAAGAGTCGTAATTGACAGTATAACTTCGTTCGCCCTGTTATTCGACAAAGAAATTGAAAGAAGAGAAGCTGCTTTGGATTTATTTAATATGATTGGAGGATGGAATTGTACCTCTTTATTGACCTTAGAAGAAGATTTATCTGAAACTAAGGAGTTAACTTCTAAAGCAATAGAATTCGAATCAGACTCCATAATCTTAATATATTTTCCCTCTGAAAAAGGAGAGCGCAAAAGATATCTCGAGATATTAAAAATGCGCGGGGTTAAACATTCAAATGAAGTTCACAGCTTTGAAATAGGAAAAAATGGAATCTCAGTCTCTTTAAAGGGTGCAAAAAGATTCGGCAGAAAATGATTTCAAAAAAAGCGCAGGCATGGGGATTTGACCTCATGATTGCAAGCATCATATTCATATCCGGAATCCTCTTATTTTATGTATACTCCATAAATTACCCAAAAGAAAGCTATGAACAACTTGACAAGATGTTCAATAACGGAGAATTTATCGCAGAAGTGCTACTAACCGAAGGTCTTCCATCAGACTGGAATCAAGATACCGTAGTTAGAATAGGGTTGACTACCGGCAAAAAAATTAATCAAACAAAGATAAAAGAGTTTTACTTGTTAGCAAATAATCAGTTAAACCCAGAAGGATATAAAAAATCAAAATCATTGTTTGGCACAAATTACAACTTTTTCATGAATTTTTCTGACCCAATAACTGTAGACGAAATAATCATTGAAGAAGGAGGGATAGGCCAAAATTTTGAAGGGGAGCAAGTAACAAACTTAGTAAAAATAACAAGAGTTACGACCTACCAGAATAAGTTGGTCTCTCTTAATTTATACCTCTGGGAATGAAAAAAACCTTAATCCCTTAGGTTTTTTGGAGGTTCAAAGTGCTCGTACGCACTTTGACATCAAAAAGTCCTTCTTGTGACCTCGTAAGGACTTTGGGAGGATCAAAGTGTTCATCAGACACGCTTTGACATGATTTAAGAACTAATAATCTTATAATTATTCATGAAAAGAGGCGTATTCTTCAGCATAGATGCTCTGCTTTCATTTACGATTATCTTAATCATAATTCTACTAGCATTCCCATTGGTAAAGGTAAATAAATATGATGCCCCAATAGCCGGCGATATTTTGGTTGCGCTTTCTTCTTTAAAAATGGGAGAAATTTCAGATAGTTATATCCAGTCTCTTATTGTTTCAGGAGTATTGGATCAAAACAAAACAGCGCTTGAACAAATAGGAATGTTAACAATAACCGATGAGAGTTTAGCAAAAACTATAACGAGCATCATACTAGAAGAGCTAGAAACAAAAGAAAACATCGGTATTTGGTACGGAAATAAACTAATATATTCTCACAACAATACCGCATACGAAAATGCCAGCAACATACTTACAGAAAGGCACATAATCAGCGGTATAGGGGGTCTAAACGGAACAGGATTCTTATCTGGATATTCAGCAAGAGCATTTTTATCTAGCACATATATCACAGCATATTCATATTTCGGAGGATATGTAGGAGAAGGAAATCTCAGCAAACGAATAGACTATTCTGGCAATATAAGTTCTGCGGAGATAGAACTAGCGATAAACAATAACTTCACACTATATATTAACGGAATAAATTCTGGAAATTATTCAAAATCCCCATCAGACATTACTCCAATAAAATATTCATTAGATGGCTATAAGGATAATTTTATTTCCGGAGAAAATACCATAGAACTGCAGGGCATTAATTTATATGTTGCAGGAGGCCATATCAAAATCACCTATCAAACAAATGTAAGCACCAGCCAGGAAACAAAAAAATATCTTCCAGGTATTAACGGAATAGTAAATTTATATGATGGACTTTCAGTAAATGGACAGCTAAATTCTATTGATGTTTTTCTGCACTACAAAATACCCTATCAATCATCTCTAATTATCGGAA
>CAYSGT010000084.1:0-2015 GCA_964430805.1 Candidatus Woesearchaeota archaeon | reverse complement strand
CACGATATGGAATGGCTCAAGCGACGTTGAAGATACAGTCTCTATTGCAAATAGTCAAATAATGTCTTTATTAAACTACAATCAGTTAAGCAACAAAACAACACCAATAAGATTTGGCAGTGAAAACTTCTCATTTAGCTCAAACAACACTGGAGGAAATGCCGATGTTATTTTAATAACAGACGTATCTGGAAGCATGAATTGGAAAATGAATGCTGACGGAGTTAATGGAGTAACTAGAACATGCACAGATCCGCTCCTTCTATCAGACCCAACTACAAGTAGAATTAGCGTAGCGAAATGTTTAGACTATGATTTTGTATCAACTATTCTAGGAGGCAACGGAAACAGGATTGGTTTAGTTTCATTGGGGGACAATTCAAACACCTATCTTAATCTAACAAACAATATTACTCTTCTAAATAATACTATATATGACTACGCAGCAGGTCAAATGACTTGCATCTCCTGTGCAATAAATCGCGCATATTTAATGCTTCAAGACAATAGTGATAGCTCAAGAAAAAAATATGTTATTGTAATGACTGACGGAGTAGCAAACTTAAGAAGCACGCCCCAATGTTATAATATCGATGATTCATCTTTAACAAACATAACTTCAACAACTGCTTTTGCAGTAGGAAATTCAGGGGTTATCACAGCATACACAAACTCACAATGGACAAGTGTAAAAAACACAGGCACTACAAATCTCAACGGGATAGACTTATTAAACAATAGTTATGGATTCGCAGTAGGAGACTCGTACCAATTACTCAATTGGAACGGCACATCATGGTCATTATCTCAAGACCTAGGATCAGAGGACCTATACGGAGTAAGCATTTTCAATAGAACTCTAGGATTTGCAGTAGGAGATAATGGAATAATAGCTAAGTGGGACGGTACTTCTTGGTTTGAATATCAAGATACTGGCAACAGCAATGATTTTAAAGATATAAAACTTCTAAACGCAACGTTAGGATTTGCAGTAGGAAACTCTGGAAGAATATTTAGATGGAACGGTTCAAACACAAACTGGTATCAATATCAAGATCTTGGAAATGACAATCTAAAAAGCATAGATATGTTCAACGGAACTTATGGAATAATAGTATCAGACTCAAGAACAATATTCAATTGGAACGGCACATCTTGGACCTTACAACAAACATTAGATAGTGGAATATCTCCTACAGACGTAGATATATACAACAGCACTCTAGCATTCACATCAACCAGTAATGGACTAATTTATAAAAAAGTAGGAAATAATGCATGGACTCAAGAAGCATATATTTCTACAAATTCATATTTAAACACAATACGCATAGTCAATAACACATTCGGATTTGCCGTAGGAAACTCAATTGGAGGATTGATATTATGGAATGGAACAGGTTGGAATAACACATATCCAGGATATTATTATGAGGGAAATTCTACAGTAGGTCTTTGGTGTAGTGATCCAACAGGATGCTCTCTGCTTCAAAACATTCCTGCCCTAAATGCAAACTACAGTTCGTGCAGAGTGAATAGGGATCAAAATGCGACAGTTCATTCAATAGGCTTCGGTCCAGTAGCTACATGCGGACTATCTGCCAGAACTCTTCTTTCAATAGCCGCCTGCGGAAACGGAAGCTATTATGCAAGCGACAACGCAACACAACTTCAGCAAATATATGCAAACATAAGCCAGAGCATAGTTCAGCTTTCGTATGCTCAACAAACGGCAACCACAAGCGGAAACGCGACAGGAATTCTCTATCCAGATTCTTACATAAACCTAAATTATACCTCTACAAAAAATCCTTTCGGACTCATAATATCGCTTGAAAAACAATTTGAAAACACGACACAAGGAAACTTTTCGATATATCCAAACTCAACTATTCTTGATGCTCAGGTTACTTCTTATTCAGGACCAAGATGGACGGATAAACTAAAAATAAACGGAAACACTATCTACAACATTAGCTCATATGGAAGTTCATACACTTCACTAGGAGACCCAT
>CAYSGT010000083.1:0-4867 GCA_964430805.1 Candidatus Woesearchaeota archaeon | reverse complement strand
TATCAAGAATTACCTCTCCCACCCCTATCCATTCTTTCAGTTTATGATCATTCTTTGAATGTGTAGGCAATGGAAATGAAAATTTTATTCCTTTTTTCACTCCAATGATAAATATTCTTTGCCTTCTTTGTGGAACCCCGTAATTAGCAGCATTGACTTGATGTAATTCAACATCATATTCCTTCAGTTTACCAAACTCCTCAAGTATAATATCCACGACCTTTATTCCTTTTTCATTTTTCATTGAAAGAAGTCCCTTGACATTTTCCATCAGAAAAACCTTGGGTCTAATATCTTTTACAATTCTCAAATATTCCATAAAGAGAGAATTTCTTGGATCATTAGGTTGTCTTTTCCCAGCCATAGAAAATCCCTGACATGGAGGTCCGCCAATAACAACATCAATAGAATTACCATTTATCTTTTCTAAAATATCCCTTGACTTTATTTTAGTCATATCTCCACATAAGGCCTGGCTTTCTTTATGGTTCGCAAGAAAAGTATCAATCGCTTTTTGATTGTGATCTATACCCATAACAACTTTGAATCCTGCGGAATTGAATCCATGACTCAATCCTCCTGCACCACAAAAAAGATCCAACACAGTTAGTTCTTTTACCATAATATAGAAAGCCACAAGAGATTTATAAACCCCAGGTATGGTGAAGAGTAATTATAGAGTTGTTCCTGTTCAAGATTACATCTTATTGACTTTTCCATAGTAATTTTTTAAGAAATATCTAAACATTTACTTCTAAATCAATCCTATCAGTCATCTCCATAACCCTTGCCATCTGAATTTCCATAGTTTTTAGTCTTTCTTGTAATATTAGATTTTGTTTCTTTGAGTTTTCCAGATCTCTTTGAATTTCTGTCTTAGTTATATCTGTAAACATGTCTTCTTCTGAAATCGTGTCTTTCATGCCTAAAAGTTCAGAATAATAATGAATCTTTTCTGACTTCTTCCAACCAAAGCGGTATTTCAAAGCAGATTCTGATTTGTATCTTGGAAGCCAATAACAACAAGCATTATGTCTAAAGTCATACACCGTTAGTTCTGAATATTTCTGTCCAGCCTGACTCTCTCCATCTCCTAATATCCTTATAGCCAGTCTTTGGAGGTATTCATTTACTTTGTTTGGGTTTTTTGTAAATAAGTAATCATTAGAAGAAAGGTTAAAAAATTTAACATATTCTTTTATTAGTTCTGAACTAATCATCAGCTTTATTCTTCTACCAAAAGTTTTGCTTATTTCTTCCCTAATATTAAGCTCTTTAAATTCATTAAAAAAGTCAGATACTTTTAGATTCATTACTTCTGTTGGAGCCCTTATTCCCGTATCAAATAAGAACATAATAAGAACTCTATATTCAAATTTAGCATTATCTGCTAATTGTTTAACCTGCTCCTCTGTCAAATATACCCATTTTGGCTTATCTTTTGAGGTGTCGAGATCTGAGGTAATATCTAGTATAGATATCCCTTTTTTCTTATTAGTCTTTTGATACCAGTGCCAGAAAGCTTTCATATCTTTTACATAATCTGCTGGTGAAACAAAAGTCTCTCCATCCAGTCTTCTTATGGTTCCATTCCTCATGTCTGAGAAAAATCCCATTAATTGATCCTCAGTTATCTGAGTTATATTATCTAAGTTGTATGACTCTTTGAATTTCTTTGAAAAGAAAATAAGCCTACTTTTTAGTGCATTTAACCTTGAATAGCTCCTTGAACCTTTCACACTCCCATTAGCTATATTTATTCCTTTTTCCATATCTCCAAGGTATTGGAGTATTAATTCTGAGTTTTCTTTACTTACATTAGAAATCGACTTACTATTCTCTTCCTTCCAAGCTAAGTAGTGATCTTTGTTTTTATACGGGTCTATTTTCATGTTTTTTCCAGCAAAATGGTCTTAAAAACCATCTCGTATTTTTATCCGTACATAAAAATTAAGCTATTGTGTATGCCCTGAAAAGTCGCAAGATAGGTTGATGCGCCGGCCGGGAATCGAACCCGGCTCTTCGACTTGGGAAGCCGAAATCTTAACCGATGGACCACCGGCGCATTCTGATTGTAGCAATAACAAGTCTTTTAAAAACGTAACTCTAAAAGCATTGTATGAAAAAGAGCACTAAAAAGAAAGAGATGTCTAACACAGAAGCAATATTGAGAGCAATCTGGCTAATACTCAAAACCCCTTACTACATCGTTAAAGGGATTATTTTCTTAACTAAAAAAGCCGAACAAAAATCAGTACAGCA
Source organism: Candidatus Woesearchaeota archaeon (assembly GCA_964430805.1). Taxonomy (GTDB): domain Archaea; phylum Nanobdellota; class Nanobdellia; order Pacearchaeales; family GW2011-AR1; genus SICU01. Next base: position 2,605 of record CAYSGT010000083.1, on the reverse strand, counting down.
TAAGGTAGAGAAAGAAAGAGAATCAAAGGATGCTAAATATCAAGACTTCAAAGTAATCCACACTTACAAAGGAGGCTACAAAGACTATGAAAAATATCTTTTGAATGCCTCGAGTAAAATAGGGATAATTCTAGGTGCCAGAGGAACAGGTAAAACAGCAATTGGAATTAAGATTCTAGAAAACATTTATGCAAAAAGCAAAAGAAAACTGTATGCAATTGGATTTAAGAGTGAAGACATGCCCGCCTGGATTGAAATAATAGAAAACACAGACCAAATAAAAAATAATTCAACAGTTCTAATAGATGAAGGAGGGGTTTTATTCAGTTCTAGAAACTCAATGACTACTCCAAATAAGCTCCTAAGCCAGCTAATTCTTATTGCCAGACATAAAAACCTAAACATATTATTCATTTCGCAAAACTCTTCAAACTTAGATGTAAACATTTTAAGACAAGCAGATTATCTTATCCTAAAACCAACTTCCCTGCTCCAGGAAGACTTTGAAAGAAAGAAAATAAGAGATGTTTACACAGAAGTGCAGGCAGATTTCAAAAAATACCAAACCACTCAAGGATTAACATACATCTACTCAGAGATATTTAGAGGCTTCATATCAAACCCCCTCCCATCCTTCTGGACACAAAATATCTCGAAGTCCTTCAGGTAAAAAATGGTTTTGAATCAATGGCTGAGAGGAAAAGAAATAGCAAATACCCTAGGATTACTTTGCGGAAGTGTGGCAATTATCATTACCGGGAATCAAATTCAAAATAGTTGGATTTTATTATTGGGAACTATTTCTACAAGTATGTTTACAATGCTTTGTATAGTAATGGTAGTACTGGCATTTAGAGATGCAATATTGTACCCAAAAGAGTTCTTTGTGAGTTTACCATGGAAGATAAAAAAGAAAATGGTAAAAAAATAGCACTCATAACATTTTAATATCTCTAATTTATCATCAATATATGGCAAAAGATAAGTTCTATATTAGCACAGCAATTGATTATGTCAATGCACGGCCACATGTCGGACATGCATTCGAGAAAGTTCTAGCAGATGCGCTCGCTCGCTGGAATAGATTAAATGGAAAAGATGTTTTTTTTCTTACAGGAGTAGATGAAAATGCGCAAAAGAATGTTCAAGCTGCAGAAAAAGCAGGCATGCCAGTAAAAGAGTTTATAGATAAAAATGCTGGTTATTTTCTAGAGTTATGCAAAAAGTTAGATATTAGCCATGATGAATTTGTAAGAACCACAGCAAAAGAACATGCAGTAGTTGTCAATAAAATAATAAAAAAGATGATGGATAAAGTGGATATTTACAAATCAAAATATGAAGGCTTATATTGCATAGGTTGTGAAGAATATCTCCAAGAAAGCGAATTAATAAATGGCAAATGTAAAGATCATAATAAAGCTCCTGAACTAAGAAAAGAAGAAGCTTATTTCTTTAGATTAAGCAAATATAAAGAAGAACTGCAGAAGATAATTCCTAAATATGTTGTTCCTGACTCAAGAGTTCACGAAGTACTAAATAGAGTTAATGAAGAATTAAAGGATATTTGTATTAGCAGGTACAAAGCAACTTGGGGAATTGATTTCCCAGGTGATGAAGATTTCAAAATTTGGGTATGGGTTGATGCCTTAATTAATTACATCTCTGGCTTAAAAGATAAAGAAAAAACTTACTGGCCAGCTCAACTACATGTCGTTGGAAAGGGGATCAACTGGTTCCACTCAGTAATTTGGCCAGCTATGCTCTTATCAGCAGGTTACAAACTACCAGAGAAACTTTTAGTTCATGGATACCTAACAACAGATGGTAAAAAGATGTCCAAATCATTAGGAAATGTAATTGATCCCCTAGATTTACTAAAAAAATATCAAACAGACACCATAAGATACTCTTTATTGAAATGTTCTGTATTTGATGATTCAGATTACTCTGAAGAGTTAATTATAGAGCGCCACAACAACGAACTAGCAAACAAACTAGGCAACCTCATCAGTAGAGTCTCAACTCTAGCAGAGAAATACGGCATAGAAAAATCCAAACCAGCGTTACCAATAGATAAAACTCTAAAAGAAGTAGAATCTCATTTCAATAACTACGAGCTGCACAAAGTCCTAGAAGTCATTTTCACATACATAGACAAAGCAAATGAATACGTTCAAGAAAAGAAACCTTGGGAAACCAAAGACGCTAAAGTCCTATATGAATTGTGCACGGCAATAAAAAACATCGCAATTCTCATAAGCCCATTCATCCCAAGCACAGCAGAAAAAATAGCCAAAACCTTTAATTTCAAAATCAGCCTAGATGAATTAGACAAACCATTAAAAGAAAGCAAAATAAGTAAATCTGAAATTTTATTTCAAAAAATCTAGACCAAAAAATTTATAACCTAATAAAGAGGTTAAATATTCATGAGATCATTTACCGCTACGATAAAGAAAGGAGAAAAACAATATGTTGCTTTATGTCAAGAAGTTGATGTAGTTAGCCAGGGCCATACGGTAGAAGAAGCGATTAATAATCTAAAAGAAGCTGTGGAATTATATATTGAAGAAGAAGGAATGCCGCAAGAGACAACAGGAAA
>CAYSGT010000082.1:0-4916 GCA_964430805.1 Candidatus Woesearchaeota archaeon | reverse complement strand
TGGAATATGGAAAAATAAGTAGAAAAGAAGCAGGCGAGATTATAAAAGAGGAAGAGAATTTGTTAAAGAAAAAGCAAGAAGATCATAAGGGATGGCTGAAAACTCTAAGCGAAGATGAAAAAAAGCTTGTGAATTTTGTGCAATATGTAATTACAATTAGAGATGAACGAAAAGATTTCTTGATGAAAGCAACGACAATAATATATCGTTTTGTTGAGAAGTTATTTGATGAAGCTAAGATAGATAAAAAATATATTTTCTTTTGGAGCATATGTGAAATGAGAAAAGGAGTGTCTTTTCTTGAGAAAAATAAGAATCTGCTTAAAAAAAGAGAGGGCGGGAATTCGCTTTTGGGCAAAAGAGAAGATATCGGGGGACGTGAATATGGAACTTATGAAGAAAATAAGCTGGCAATTGCCGAATATTATAAATCTCAGAACAAAAAAGATGATGGAATCATAAAAGGGCAAATTGGGTCAAAAGGCATTGTAAGAGGTACTGTAAAAGTTATAAGAAGCTTTGAACAAGAGAAACACAAAATGCAGAAAGGAGATATTCTTGTGACTGGAATGACTAGGCCAGAGTTCGTGCCACTTATGAAGTTGGCTAGTGGAATTATTACGGACGAAGGAGGAATTACTTGCCACGCGGCAATTGTGAGTCGCGAGTTAGGCAAGCCTTGCATTATTGGGACAAAAATAGCGACTCAAGTGCTTAATGACGGAGATCTCGTTGAAATTAATGCTAATGAGGGTATTGTAAAGATAATAGAGAGGGCAAAATGAAAACCGAATTTAAATGGATTAAAGAACTAGAAATGTATTCAAATGAAGAAAAATATTTGTTTTTTTTAATGGATATATCCCTTAATCTTGTTATGCCAAAAATTGAAGAGAAAACGGGGGTAGCAGAACCAATAGCACTTTATCTTGATAGAAAAATTGGGACAAGCAAGATGTATGTCTCTCAAGACGATGTAAGAGGAAACATTGGTTATGAATGGTTTTTGAATGAAGAGAAATTTGAAGGTTATCTTTCTGAAGTGGATGATGTTTTAAAAAATGCAAAGGTTTTCAGAGAAAAGATGGATAATCTTGATTTAGTTAATGTTTCTTTTCATGAGATGATTAATATTTTTGCAGAAAATATGTCTGACCTTATACAAATGAGAGTGTTGACTTATTTTACAATACATTCTTATTCTTGGAAGATAGACGAATCTTTGCGTGATGAGCTTTTGGAAACTGTTCCTGAAGAGAATATTAATCAAGTGCTTGGTGTATTAACGTTACAGGGAGAGAGAAATGCTATTGAAGATGAAAGATATGAGTGGTTGAAAGAAATAGTTCTTCCTACATTTAATGAAGCTGTGGATTTTAATAATATAAAAGAAGGAAATGTTGTGTTTGAAAAAATAAAAGCTCACCTTAATAAATACAAAAATTATCCTGCTGGATTTGACACAGATCCTTGGGATATAAAATATTTTTTAGACACTTTCAAGGAGGATTTTTGTATGGGGCGTTCATTTATAGAAGAAGAATTTATTAAACTTAGGGATAAAAAAGAGATTAGTGAAGAACAAAAAATAGAGTGGATAAAGAAATATAATCTTAATGGAGGTTTGTTAAAAAAAGCATATATCCTAGGAAAACTAGGTGAAGTAAGGTTTAATTTAAGGGTCTTGGGTTGGTCTTTTTATCTGTATGTTTTTCGTAAATTCCTTGATCTTTGTTCTGCAAAATCAGGATTATCTAAAATAGAAATAGGCAGTTTATATTATGAAGAACTTCTTGAATTGTTAAAAAATGGTTTTGTCGTTAATCCCGAAATTAAGAAAAAGATTGATGAAAGGAAGAAAGGAGATGTCTTGATTATAACAACTCCTAATGGGGGCTGTAAAGTTCTGTTGGGAGAAGTTGCAGAAGAAAAATTTTATTCAGAAATTGAAACAAAAAAAGAAACTGTCCTGATTGAAGAATTTACCGGTGAAGTTGCGTGCAGAAAAGGAATAGTCAGAGGAAAGGTTTTCATCTTTAGATGCGGTTCGTCTGGATTTACCAAGAGAATTTCTGAATTTCCAAAAGGTTCTATCTTGGTTGCTAACTTGACTCTTCCATTATTAATGCCTGCTATAAGAAAATCTAAAGCTATTGTTACAGATCACGGTGGGATTACATGTCATGCGGCGATTGTTTCTAGGGAGTTGGGAATTCCTTGTATTATTGGTGCAGATATCGCAACTAAAGTTTTAAACGATGGTGATCTTATTGAGGTCGATACAGAGAAAGGTATTGTAAAGATAATAGAAAGGGCAAAATGAAAATTAAAATAAAACCTAGTGAATGGGATCATTATCTTGCCAGACCGTTTAACTTGTTTGTCGCAAGTTTATGGCATGAATGGTATAATTCAGATAACGCAAAAGAACGGTTTGGCGGAAAGGTTGATGAGGGTTTGTACATAGAAAATCCCAAAGGGGTTACCAGATCTTACAAAAAAAAGGGGGAAATACAAAAATTCAATGCTTTAATTGAAAACATAGCTGTTAATGACGCCTTTAAAACTGAAAAATTTCTTAAAGAAGCGCTTGAGCTCAATAAAAAAGCTCAAGTTCACATTGATAAACACGACGTAAAAGATTTGAAGGAATCTGTTGATTTTGTTATTGACCTTACTCTTCTCTCAACAATTTTTCCTTATTTTGCTGCGGAAGGTTTACAGAAAAATAAAGCAAGAGGAGATAAATTAATTAAATTATGTAATGGACTTCGCGAGGTATCATATTACCCTGATTTCTTAAAGAGTGTTGTGATCCCCCTAGCTAAAAAAGAGCTCATAAAAATGGGGATTACTTTGGAAGGTGCTGATTTGGTAGTAACCTATAAAGAGATTATCAATAATCATTTAGATATTAAGGTTATAAAGAAAAGACTTGAAATGACTGAAGCTGGTAAGGCTTTTGTCTACTATAGTAATGGAAAGAAAGAAGAAATAGACTTTGTAGATGATCCAACTAAACTTATTAATGAAATAGAACTCTCTGGACAAGAAGAGAAAACCATAAAGGGCACTATTGCCTATGGCGGAGTTGTGAAAGGGATTGCAAGATTAATATTCTCAAATGACATTTCTAAAGTCAAGTTTAATGATGGAGACATAATTGTGGCAAGCAGTACAAATCCTGCCTTGACCCCATTAATGAGGAAGGCAAGTGCGTTTGTGACGGATGAGGGTGGAATGATGTCTCATGCGGCAATCTTATCTAGGGAGCTACATAGGCCATGCGTAGTTGGAACCAAGACTGCAACTAAATTATTAAAGGACGGCGATTTGATTGAGGTTGATGGAGATAATGGCATTGTGAGGAAATTATCATGAGCAAGTATATTTGGAAAAGGATGTGGGCAAGGAAATTTGCGCCATTTATATCCAGTAGTTTTATGAGAGTTTTACAAAAACACCCTGGACTAGATTTGTCGAGAAATAAACTCTTTGTTCCCGAGGGAGGGCTTTATGCTATTTATTTTGAAGAAGGGGAGCTCAATAGAACAATAGAAAATTACACCAATTTTCTTAAGGGGCAAGACATGACAAAGTATGCAGTTCTGTACGAGTCGCAGTTTAATGATTTTCTAGAATGGTCTAAAAAGGCAACTAACAGAGATTTTACTAAACTTTCAAATAATGAATTATCTGATATTGTAAAAATGCTTTCTGATAAATTGGTAGATTTCGCTGAAATACAATTCTACGCCTTTCTTGTGCTTGGTGGTGCTGGTAAAGAAGTGGAAACAAAACTTAGCGATAAACCGAGCATAATGCAGCACATATCTACTCCATACAAACATATCCAGATAATGCAAGCAAGGATTGACTTGCTTAATTTAGTTGCTATTGGTCAAGTTTCAGAGGATTCTTTGAATAAATATCTTAAAAAATATTCGTGGATTACAATATACGATTTTACAGATAAGCCTATGTCTATGGAAAGTTTAAAAGAACAGCTCAAGACTATCAAAGATGCTAAAGAAGAACTAAAAAACATAGAGCACCACAAGGAAATAGGACTTAAAGTGTACAAAGAATATTTTAAGACGATTAAAGATAAGGAATTTAAGAAGACTGTCGAAATTGTACACTACTTCTCTTATCTCAAAGAAATGCGGGATGACTATAGGAGACAAGCTTATTTCTTATGGATACCTTTTTGGCACGAGCTGGCTAAAAGGATTGGGTTAAGTCTTGAAGAAGCTAATTGTTTGCTGAGGGATGAGCTTGTTGAAGCGCTTACCTTAAAGAAGGATTTTTCTAAGATAACTTCTGAAAGAAACAAAAAATTTGCGCTATGGTATAAAGAAGGAAAGTTGCAAGTATTTTCAGGAAAAGAAGCAGACAAAATAGCTGAAATGGTTAAAGAGGAAGTAGTGGGTTCTGAAATAAAGGGCTCTGTCGCAAGTAAAGGTAAGGCAACCGGGAAAGTTAGTATAATATATCATCAGGAAGAGTTTGGCAAGTTTAGAGAAGGAAATGTTCTAGTTACGACAATGACTCATCCAGAATTTCTAGTTCTAATGAAAAAGGCTAGTGCAGTTATTACTGACGAAGGTGGAATAACATGTCATGCTGCTATTGTTAGTAGGGAACTGGGCATGCCATGCATCATAGGCACAAAGATTGCCACAAAGGTTTTACAGGATGGAGACTTGGTTGAGGTAGATGGCGATAAAGGAATAGTGAGGATAATAAAGAAACATGGTTGACTTAAAAAAAGAACTAGAAGGTTACGAATTCAGCCCTGAAGGAGGACGAGCTATGTGGTATTATCTCCATCACCTGCTGGTTCGCTCATATGCTGTTTCTTACAAAAAGTGGCCAACACCATGGCCAAATCCAGAGGCGGTTGTCTTGGGAGA
>CAYSGT010000081.1:3213-4992 GCA_964430805.1 Candidatus Woesearchaeota archaeon | reverse complement strand
CTATATAGTTTTTACCCAGTCACAGCAGAGCTGTGGGGATTTCTTCTCAATTAAAGTCTGGAAATAATATTTTAACAGTCAATTATAGCGATATCAATGGTAATTTTGTAACTGCTTCTTATAATGTAAACTATGCTGGATTGACAAATACTGCCCCGCAAATTGTTTCTCCTGAGCAAAGTAGTTATAGTGTTAAAGAGGGAGAGGTTTTACTTTTGAATCTTGATGTTTATGATGAGCAAGGAGAGGTTATTATTGAGAAAGGTGTCGATTATTATATTAATGGGGTTAAGCAAGGTTCATTGCCAGGTTGGGTAAGTTTTAATATAGAATTAAGTTTGTTGGAAGTTTGGCCTAATTTTAATTCTGCAGGAAATCATGAATTTAGATTTAGGATTAAAGACTCAAATGGGGCAGCAACGGAAAAAGCAGTCATCCTTAATGTCGCTGATAATACTGAAGGTAAACCAATGGTTTTTGTTAAAAAGCAAGTTTGGAATGCAACTCAAAATAAATATGCTGGATTTATTCCTAAGAGTGGAGAATTTACAATACCTGCGAGTGTCACAAATTTGGATGGACCTCAAGAAACAGGAGTTGTATTTTTCGTTAGAGATCCTAATAATAAAGTGTTTTCTTCTGCAAAACTGATAGAACAAGGTACAAATGTTTTTGGGAGTGTTGATTTAACTTCAACTAATAGTGGAATTCAAGGAGTTAGTGCTTATGTTTGGAGTTCTCCTGTTTCCATTTCAACCCCACAGAATAAATATAATTTCAATTTAATGTTAAGTGATGGAAGCAATCAATTTAATTTGCCAATTGTAGTAAATATTATTCATAATTATAATGATCTTCCAATATGGTATAAAACTTTTGACGTAAGAGTTAATCCAGTTATTACAGCGTGGCCTCTTATGACTATTAAGAATACAGTCACATTAAGTGCTGATCCTTTGCAAAGGGAGGCAGCACAACCATTGGCTAATTATGTTGGACAGAAGGGACAGTGGTACTTGAATGATAAGCCGATTAGTTCTGTTTTAACTTATCCTTTCACATTTAGTTTTGATACAAGACAAGTTCCTGACGGATCTTATTTTCTCGCTATAAAGACTTTTGAAGGAACTGATGCTCATGGATTAGGTCCAAGATCTTTCCAGAAGCAGATTGTTATAGAAAATGTTCCTGGGGTTTCAACAGAAAAAAGGATAATTCCTATATCATATCAAACTTGGGGAAGATTCCAGGAAATTGGTTCATTTGTTTTTGATTATCTCAACTCAACTGGAAAAAGAGAGCATGGATTGCTGAGTCCGTTTCCTTATACATATTCTCCTCCAGCAAATACTTTATCTCAGGGTCAAAAAATTGCGTTGACCGAGGGTACTAATTGGTATGCAGAGCCTTTGACTGGGCAAGTAGAGCATTATACTAGTACAAGTGGATTTTATAAGTCAGATGGAGGAGAAGTTTTACAAGGAGGATCTCCTGAAGAGCTTAGTGTCATATCATTCCAAACTATTGATAACATGTTTAGCATAAAAAGAAAGGGAGATTATTTTGACGGAGGAAGAGGTGATACAGGAATGCCAAGCGGAGTAAGTACATTAATGGCAAATCCAGAAGGTAAGGGTTGGTACGGTATTGATTTTAATGGAAGATTCTTTAAAGTAGATGAACATGGCGCAATAACAACTATAGCTGGAAAAAGATTAGTAAGAACAACACCTTATGCTTTGGGAACGGGAAGTGCGGCAACTCAGCAATCTCAACAAA
>CAYSGT010000081.1:1147-3203 GCA_964430805.1 Candidatus Woesearchaeota archaeon | reverse complement strand
TGAGAATAATATTTACTTTAAAAATCCATTTGACTTTTACTTTGATGTTTATGATCCTAAAATAGCATATGTTGCTGATACTGGTAATCATAGAATTGCAAAAGTTGATTTACATTCTGAAACTCCTGTAATAACGACTCTTGCCGGAGTTCCAGGAGTTTCTGGATATAGAGATGGACCTGGAAATCAAGCTTTGTTTAAGAATCCAACCAGCATAGTTGTTTCTTGGGAAGATGGAAGTATTTATGTTGCAGATAATGAAAATGATGCTATAAGGAGAATAGTTATTAGTGGAAATAATGTCAGTGTTACAACTGTTGCAGGAAGAGGACAAGGAGTTCCAAGTGTTCCTGCTGATCAGATTGCGGCAAGAGCACAAATAGATTCTCTGACACAAAATGCTCCAATATCCTCTGCAGCAATAGTGCATCCATTTGTTATAAGAACAGATTCAAAAGGCAATCTTCTATTTTTTGAACCCACAACTCAATGGGTAAGGAGAGTCAATTTCGCGTCTGGAATGGTAGAAAAGGTCTTTAAGTATAGTGGGCCTGATAATCCTTCGGATTGGATTTGGATGTATGTTGATTGGAGAGGCAATGCAGGTCCCAAAGATGATATATTTTTAGCAACTTCTTCTATATCAGGATTTGCACAGTACGATATAAATAGACATAGAATAAGTAATGCTGCTGCTGGACAAGGAATTACTACTGATTTCTCTTCTGTTTTTCTCAGATTTGCGCATATGGCTCATGGTTGGGGTGGTGAAGGAGGACCTGTATTGGGATTTTATCCTTGGGGAATTGCTATAGATGATGATGAGTCAAAAATTGTCGGTACTGCTTCTGTAACACAGGGTTTTCCTCAGGCTAGGATGTTTAACAGCGGAAACGAAATTAACGAGATTCAAGTTTCAAATGGTATGAGTGACGATGTGGGGTATCTTATTGGTATTCGCCAAAGTATATGGAACAAAGGTACTGTTTTTGGTTTCCCAATGCATATTAGACCAGGATTTGTTGCGCTTTATGGAGAGGATGGCGGAGGGACAATGTATTTCCAGGATGTTCCTAGTTTGGATGATTTAACTTTTCTTGGTGATCAGGAATTAAGGGATTATATACAGTCTGGAATGGCCTCAAGTATTCCAAGACCTGAATTTACAGGAAACGACTTAGAGAAAATGATTTATTATGTGAGAACTAATTCTCTTTACTTTTATTTGTTCCCGATTAAGAAACCAACAGTTTCAAATGATATGAGATCTCCTGAAGTAAGAAATGTAAAAGTACAATCAATTGATGCAAGTTCTGCTAAAATTACTTGGCAGACTGATGAGCCAACTCTTGGTTTCATAAAATACGGAATTCATGACGGATTTTATTATGGATATTCTAATTTAGAAAATTATTACAGTTTTGATCACGAATTAATTGTTAAAGATTTGCCTCAAAATTCTATGACTCATATTAGTGTTGTTGTAAAAGATTTTGCAGGCAATGTTGCTAACTCTAGGGATAAAAGTTTTCTAACTTCGACACAAACATGTTCTCAGATTGGAGGAAATGTTTGTTCAGGGCAAGAATTTTGTTCTACCGGAACATTTGTGACCTCTGTTGATACTAATAGATGCTGTTTAGGGCAGTGTGTAACACAAACTTGCGGAAATAATATTAAAGAAGGAACAGAAGTTTGTGATTCTGGAAGTCAGGCATGTACAATAAATGGATATACAGGAACACAAACTTGTAATTTACAATGTTCTGGATTTAATACATGTGTAACAACACAGAGTTGTGGAGATGGAATTATAAATGGGCAGGAACAATGCGACGGAATCAATTTGAATTCTAAGACATGCCAAACCCAAGGATTTATCTCTGGAGTATTGTCTTGCAAGAGCGATTGTAATTTTAATACAATTCAATGTGTTGCTTCTTGCGTGGAGAATTGGCAATGCTCTGCTTGGAGCGTATGTTCTCAGGCAGGACAACAAACAAGAACTTGCACAGATTCAAATTCTTGTGGCACTATAGTTAATAAACCTCGCACA
>CAYSGT010000081.1:0-1137 GCA_964430805.1 Candidatus Woesearchaeota archaeon | reverse complement strand
CTCCTGGAGGATTTACATTGGTATATAGTAATGATGATGCTTCATTACAGGGAGGAAAAGGCGGATTAACAACTGTAAACGATGCCACAAAAGGAAAGGTATTAATTTTTGATGGAGTTGATGATAGTTTGTCTTGGAATTATTCTTCTTCAGTTCAAAACACATTCAGCTTTGGAGCATGGATTAAAACTTCAGAGAGTCATGAAGTTGATGGAGAATATTTCCCCGATGATCATGCAACAATTTTCTTCGGACTTTCTGGGCAAAATTACATCTTCTCTCCTAATCAAGAAGGAACAAATGCTGGAGCAGGACTTTCAATCGGAACAAATGGAATTAGCGTTTATGAGCATGGAGATAATTATATTCCAAGCTTGAATACATATTCAGCAAATCTTGGAACAGGATGGAATCATGTAATGATTGTTTATAATAATAAACAATCTAAAATTTATTTAAATGGAAATTTAGTAAAGACGGGGTTAACTTCTGACAGACCTAATGTTATTGCTCCGAATATTACTGGAATTGGACCATATGGTAGATTCAAGGGATTAATGGACGATATAAGAGTTTATCGGGGAGCTATAAGTGAAGAACAAATCAAAATTTTAGCCGGAATTTCTGTTCCTGTTCCTTGTGTTGAAAGTTGGACTTGCGGTGCATGGAGTTCTTGTACAAACAATCAGCAAACAAGAACTTGCACCGATGCAAATTCCTGCGGAACCACAACTAACAAACCAAGCTTGACACAAAGTTGTACTCCTGCACAAACTTGCGGAAATAATATTAAAGAAGGAACAGAAGTTTGTGATTCTGGAAGTCAGGCATGTACAATAAATGGATATACAGGAACACAAACTTGTAATTTACAATGTTCTGGATTTAATACATGTGTAACAACACAGAGTTGTGGAGATGGAATAAAGAATGGAAATGAGCAATGTGATTTTGCTTCCAACAATAACAATATAATTAAATCTAATACACAAAACGTATTTAGCTCATTTAGCAGTCCAGTATATGGGCAGTCTAAGACTGCATATTATTGTTCAACATCATGCAATTCAAGACAGGAAACAATAAGTGGTGGAAGCTGTGGAGATAATATTATCAATGGAAATGAAGTTTGCGATG
>CAYSGT010000080.1:0-5103 GCA_964430805.1 Candidatus Woesearchaeota archaeon | reverse complement strand
GACGAAATTATAGGATAAGTACCCCATGCAAGAATATTAGGATACTACAGTTCTCGAAACATTAAAGGTTTCATAATACCAGTTTACTTGCTTAAATGCTCATAAAAGATCTTAAGTTGCCCATCAAAATCAACTATTAGGTTGGTTCCTCTACCTTTCCCTTCCTCTCCTTTTCCATTTATAACACCTTTCCAATGAAACTTATACTTACAAACAGCAGATTTATCATCTATAAACAACCAAATTAAATCATAAATCTTGTAGGCCTCATTTTTAATTTTATTAAAAGTCTTTTCAAAAGCACCTTGAATTTCAATTATTCCCTTAAAAGAACCATTAGTAAATTCATAAGAAGCATTATCTTCAATAAATGGTTTAATTTTTTTAAAGTCATGAGAATTAGTAGCCTTCTCATAATCTCTAAGAAATTTATTTAATTCCTCTAATTTCAACCCCATCTACAAAACAAAGAATTCCTATATTAATTCTTTTCCTAAATCTCCACTTACCCTTCTAAATCAATAGTGCTTAAAACGCCACGGAGGTACTTCCTCGCTAAATCTGCCAGCTATAGCCCTCAAACCAATTCCGGCAATTAAGATTAACATTACCGTGCTTGATTTAGAGAGTAGTGGCAAAGAATCGAACCATCTTGGCCAGTTCTCCGTAGTAAAAACAGTAATAAGCAGTACTGCTGTAATAATTATAGCCTCACCAATTGTTTCAAGAAATATTGGACCAACTATCCTAAAAACAGCCATGAGTAGAAGAGTAACAAAGAATTAATATAATTTTGCTTGTATAGATAATTATGTGGTTTGTAGGATATTATCGCAATTATCCGGACAGAGAAGCCTATACAAGAGGCCATATAACTAACCGAATTCAAACTTCTCTATAGATTTTATTTACAGAATCCTCTCTGTTCGGCAGGCCTAGAACCCTCAAAAAAGATAAGCTTTATCCACCCAAGCCCCGGAATTCTCCCAATAGCTTTCCCTACAAACTGCTCTGGTTCAATAGAAGTCTCTCCGGGCAACTGAGCAAGGTTATTATCTCCCTTAGTATCGTAAGGGTCTGTCCTGACAAGCCTATGGATTATAGGATACTTATATTGAGAGTTAAATATCAAAACATCTCCCTGTTCGTAGCTTCCTCGCCCAGAAACAAGGATTATATCTCCCTTATTTAGCCCATTCTTAAAAGCAGAATTAGCAAACATTTCATCGTCAATTCCATGTTCCTCATACCAAACCCCATTACTTTCCCACCAAGAATCAAACCCGCTAGAATGATACATAGAACACGATTCAACAACAACCAAAGGCAACGGCGTTAAAAATATCCAGCTCAAAAGTGGAAAGAAAATAAATTTAATAAAAATAAAAGCCAAAACAAGTGAAACTATCCAAGACTGCCAAGTATCTTGCTTGAGAAAATGCCAGAATTTTTTTATCGAATTTAAAAAATCATTCACCAGGGTTATAAAAATCAGAGCTTTAAAAATATGAGCATCAAACAAATGTTTAAAAAACAAAAGAAGAAATAGATTTAGGGGATGAGAAATATAGTTTACAATGGATAAGAAAGTCTGGAAGAAATGTATACAAAAGAAAGGCAAAACTTGGAAAATAGATGAATATTCTGGAGTTGAAGGTGAAGAATCACACGATCATAAAACCGCTAGTGGAGCTATAATTATAATGGGAGAATTAGTCGGTGGAGATATTTATTATCATAGAAAAGATGGAAAGATAATAGTTAATTTGGATGAAATGGGCAAGAGCTTACTTTAGACTTTTTGCACAAGAGCTACTTAATACACAGAGCCTAAAAAACAAAAAGATTTAAATAGTATATATCCAACAGTATATACATAAAAGATACACCATGGTAGATATATTTGATAACACTATCTTATGCAAGACATGCAATAGAAAGATGGAAAAAACAAGGGTAAATAAAAATGGATTAGAACTAAGAGCAATTGCTTGTAAACCTTGTAATCTTATTATAATCCACCCAGCTGATTTAAACAACATGCAGAATTTTAACAGCATAAAAGACAAAACTTACAATGTGAAGTTAAGAATAATAGGAAACAGCCATGCAATAAGCATTCCAAAAGAAATTGTAGACTTCATGCATGCGCAGGAAAAAGCCATGGACAACATGGTAAGACTATGCTTTGAAGATATGCATAGGTTAAGCCTCAGATTCGGTAGAAATAACGAAGGTATATAAACAAGGTAAATGAAAACAAAACAACATGCCAGAACCACCAAAACTCATTAAATTGAAAGTGTTAGAAGCTCTCCAAGACGACGCGTATAAAGGAATTGCCAGAATTGATACAGAGGTAATGAGAGCTTTAGGTCTAAATAGAGGAGACATTGTTTCAATTCAAGGCGAAAGAGAAACAGTCGCAATTATAGATCGCTCATATCCTGCAGATATTGGGGAAGGAATAATTAGAATAGACGGTCTAACAAGAAAAAACGCAAAAACAGGAATAGGAGAAAAAGTAACAGTAAGAAAAGCTCAGGTTAAAGCAGCTAAAAAAGTCACAATAGCCCCAGCACAGCCAGGGATAGTTGTTCAAGGAGATCCAGAAGCATTTAAGTCGGGTTTACTGGGCAGAGCGGTCTTAAAGGGAGACTTAGTCTCTTTAGGCGGGGCTCAAAGAAGAAGAGACTTAATGCATGACATGTCTGAAGCTTTCGAAGACTTGCAATTAACGACGCATTTGAAGACCTGCAGGATTTATTCAGGGGAAATATGGGAATGGGTTTCCAAAATATCAGATTCAAAATAATCTCCGCATCACCAAATCAACCAGTCATAATAACTGAAAACACAGAATTATCCGTAAATCCAAAAGCCACAAACGTCGAAGAAGAAGAGTCAATTCCTGAAGTAACTTATGAAGACATTGGCGGATTAACAGAAGAAATACATAAAATTAGAGAAATGGTCGAATTGCCCTTAAAACACCCTGAAGTATTCGACCGTTTAGGTATAGATCCTCCAAAAGGGGTTTTGCTTCACGGCCCTCCTGGAACAGGAGCAAATGAATCCGAAGCTAATTTCATTCTATTAAACGGTCCTGAAATAATTTCAAAATTTTACGGTGAAAGCGAAAAGAAAATTAGAGACTTATTCGAAGAAGCAGAAAAAGATGCCCCATCAATTATTTTTATAGATGAAATAGATGCAATCGCTTCCAAGAGAGAAGAAACACAAGGAGAAGTAGAAAGAAGAGTTGTATCCCAATTATTAACGATGATGGACGGTCTAAACTCAAGAGGCAAGGTCATAGTAATAGGAGCAACAAACCGAATAAATTCAATTGACCATGCATTAAGACGCCCAGGCCGTTTCGATAGGGAATTGGAAATTTCAGTTCCTGATAAAAAAGGCAGATTAAATATTTTAAAAATTCACACAAGGGCAATGCCTATGAAAAAAGATGTTAACTTAGAAGAGTTAGCGGCAAAAACTCACGGCTTTGTAGGCGCAGATTTAGAATCTCTTGCAAAAGAAGCAGCAATGGGAGTATTAAGAAAGGCCCTTCCAGACCTAAATCTAGACGAAGACAAAGAAATACCCCAGGAAGCCTTAGATAAAATGATTATAGGAAAAGAAGATTTCGAAGCAGCTCTAAAAGTAGTTCGCCCAAGCGCAATGCGTGAAGTTCTAGTTGAAATGCCAAACATTTCATGGGAAGACATTGGTGGACTAGACACAATAAAACAAGAATTACGCGAGGCTGTAGAATGGCCATTAAAACACAGGGAAAGTTTCGAACGGTTAGGAATCAAACCACCAAGAGGAATCCTTCTCTACGGACCTCCAGGAACAGGAAAAACATTATTGGCAAAAGCGGTGGCAAAAGAATCAGAAGCAAACTTCATCAACGTTAAAGGTCCATCTTTGCTCTCTATGTGGGTAGGCGAATCAGAAAAAGGAGTTCGAAAAGTCTTTGAGCGTGCAAGGCAAGTCTCTCCTTGCGTTATTTTCTTCGATGAAATCGACGCATTGGCAGGAAAGCGCGGAATGGAAATGTGTTCAAAAGTAACTGAAAGAGTTCTTAATCAAATGCTTGCAGAAATGGATGGAATTGAAGATTTAAAGAACGTCGTTGTCATAGGAGCAACAAACCGCCCAGATATGTTAGATGCTGCTCTAATGAGGCCAGGCAGATTTGACAGAATATTATTAGTAGACATTCCAGACGAAAAAAGCAGAGAAAAAATATTAGATATTCACACAAAAGCAATGCCAATAGTTCCAACAAAAGAAGAAATAAAAGAAATAGAGAGATACTTCGGCAAAGAAGCTAAGTTCAAGATTATTTCTAAAACACCTTTAGTTCAGTCAGTTAATTATAAAGAGGCTAATAAACCTAAAGAAGAAGAGGTAAATATAGAAGGATTGTCTGACAGAGACAAACTCATACATTACCTAGTAAAGAAAACAGAAGGATTCGTAGGAGCCGACATTGAAAGCTTTGTAAGAGAAGCTGCAATAATTGCTTTAAGAAAAGACATCCAAACCAAAGTTGTAACAGTCACAGACTTTGACGAAGCCTTAGTAAAGGTAAAACCCTCAGTCTCAGAAGACACTGCAAAACGTTATAAAAAAATAGAAGAACATTATCTCAAGAAAGCGAAGATCGGAGGCCTAGACCTCGGACCTATTTATGCTAATTAACTACATTGTTAATTAATAAAAAAAGAATATTTAAAAAGTCACCCATTAGAAGAAAAGAATGAAAAGACCTCCAAGAATAGATCCCAATATAATGCAGAGAGTGCTATTGAGGGAATATGATGTCGATAAAAGCGATAATACCACTTATGATCGCGAACCATTGGGATTATTTAGTTTAAATTTAGGGATTATTCTTCACAGATACATGGATCCTCAAATGACAAAAGCACATTTTAATACATTTTATGGATTTTTTAGAGAATCAGATCCAAACTTACCCATTTTATCAACAGAATCATTATCTCAATCATGGGATCAACTTTGTACTATTACCCTAGGCGAGCCAATGTTAAAAGCACTAGCAAAAAAAGATGTGAGATGGAAAGATGC
>CAYSGT010000079.1:3783-5147 GCA_964430805.1 Candidatus Woesearchaeota archaeon | reverse complement strand
TCATATGCAGCCCTAAATTAGGAGCAGAAAAATTAGCATCTACGAGCAAGACCTTTTTGTGATAGGCATTAACTAAGTGTGTAGCGACAGCCGCAGATATTGTAGTCTTTCCTACACCCCCCTTCAAAGAAATAAAACCAAGTGTCTTTGCCATGTCAAATTTTTGCATCCGCTATTTTTACCATTTTATTTTTGTATAAGTCCGCGAGAATTTAGAGACTTAATTACAATAAAATAAACCAAAGCTCCGACCCATTGTCCGAGAACAATAACAATTATCCAAACTACTTTCTCAGCAGTATTTCTGAAATTGCGTTTAGCAGCATCTACAAGCATCCATATCCAAAATATAAGAACTAATATTGCAACAATAATCATTGCTCCTGCAAAAGCAGCTGCAAACGGCCAGAATAGAAAATCATCAAACCCCATAATATATATTATAGATTGTTATTTATAAACCTAATTAGGTTTATCAATCCAGCAAGCTTCTCTGCCAGAATAGTGCTTTGGAACTTCGCAAACATAAACATTCATCCTACCATTAGAACAAACATGTAGATAAACGTGCCCATTAAATGTGAAAGCACCTCTAATTGTACCAAAAGATTCTAGACCACATAGCAAATCAATAGATTCGGTTTTTCTGGAACAATCTTTTGCAAAAAGCGAATCCTGAGTGTGTTCTATAATCCAAACTCTGCTTCTTTCAGACAAGGGACGTATCGCATCCTTCAAGTCAACAATAGGAATATCTCCAACATTCATAAGCAAGTCGCAAAAAAGAAATTTATAAATCTAAGCAGCATTAATCTCAAAAGAATACTCTGGTAAGTCCATATGAAGTTTAGATACCTTTGCGACGCGAATTGTTCTTAAATGCCCCTCAGCATTTACATCGAGAAACATGTAGCTTCCTTGTCCAACATAACCTCTTCTCAGACGTCCCCCAAATGTCTCTTGAATGTAGGTTTTTTCTCTTTGACGAGTAAAATGATTATTTGAAAATAAAGCTCTTGTGACCGCTGCCCTAATATCCTCAGGAGATGCAGATACATTGCCCATCGCCTCTTCAAGCTCAACAGGCAGAGCGCGGTAATTCATCTTAAAGCTAATTTATCGTTTAAATATTCAATAAGTTCTTTTATTTTAACCCTTTCCTGTTTCCCAGTATCTCTATCTCTAACAGTAACAGATTTATCTTTAACACTGTCAAAATCAATAGTAACTGCAAAAGGTGTACCGGCAGTCATACTTCGCAAGTATCTTTTACCTATGCTACCACTAGCATCATAATCTACAATAAAACTTTGGCTTAATTCACTATGAACAGATTCCGCAATCTCAATCAATTCATCTTTTTT
>CAYSGT010000079.1:0-3773 GCA_964430805.1 Candidatus Woesearchaeota archaeon | reverse complement strand
TCCGCTGGAAGCATATTCTGCAATAAATTGCTTGCTTAAGTCGCTGTAAATACTTTCGGCAATTTCAGTTAATTCAGGCTTTTTCATTAAGGGAAAAACACTTACACTTATTGGAGCCATATGATAGGGAATCTTAAACACAGTCTTACCATCTTCTTCATCTTTTTTCTCGTAAAATAAGTCAATTAAAGTGTAAGTTGGTCTATCTGTACCAAAAGCAATTTCCAAGATATGAGGAGTGAATTTAGTCCCATCTTCACGAGCAGCTTCAAGGCTTATACCGGATTCTTTAGAATGCTGCTTCAAATCATAGTCGGTCCTATCATGAACTCCGCAAACTTCAACCCACCCAAAATTATGAGTCTTAATTTCAATATCCCAAGCGTCAGCTGCATAAAATGCTCTTTCTGTAGGTAAATGCTGCCTTATCCTTATTTTATCTTCAGGAATTCCAAAATGTTTGAATTGATTGTATGCAAGCCATAAGCACCAGGCATAAGCTTTTGTAGAAACAAGCTTTTTATTTAGTGCAGATTCTAAAGAAGTAGAAATAGAAGACTTAGCGGATTCTTGCAAGGTATAATCCCAAAGAGGTAATTTATCGTCTTTAACTAAATCAAATTTTTCCCAATTATTCTTTTCATTAGGATCAATAAATAATTGCCCTTCTGCTTGTGTAAACTCTCGTCCACGTAAAACGTGCTGCCTAGGAGAGATTTCATTTCTGTAAGCCTTGCCTATTTGAAAAACTCCAAAAGGTAATTTCTTTCTAAAGTATTGATACATTCTAATAAAGGGCAAATAAGTGACAGTAGCGGTTTCAGGTCTAAGAGAAGCATCTTGACCTGCAACTTTAGTTTTCATCATTAAACTTTGTCTCTCTATTTTATCTCCAAATTTTTCTCCGCAAGTTGGACATTTTATTTTTTTTTCATGAATAAAACTAATAATTTTTTCATCTGAAAAGCCGTCAGCGCTAACCTCATGTTTTTCTTCTATTAATTTATCTGCCCTAAAAACTGAATTGCACTTAGCACAAGTAATTCTTCGGTCAGAGAATGTGTCTAAGTGTCCGCTAGCTTTCCATACTTTATCAGGCATTATAGTAGGACCTTCAAGTTCTCTAAATCCATGAAAATTGAATACTCTTCTAACAGAGTTTTCAACCTTATTTTTAAGCAGTTTTCCAAGCGGGCCATAAGTATAGAATCCAGCTAATCCGCCATAAATTTCAGGTTCAGGACCCCAAATAAGACCAGCTTCTTGAATAAAGCTTATGAAAGCTTTCTCGTCAAATCCCTCAGCAGCTTTTTTCTTTTCAGCCATATTAAGAATTAATGACTCGCTCCTTTAAATCTTTCGCTATAATTAATCATATGAAAAAGAAACACTTCTTATTTTAAAATCTAAATTAAATTCATCTGCTCTACGAAATGAATCAACAAAACCTGTAAGCGCCCTGTCAGATAATTCCAGGCCTTCTAATCCTTCAATAACTAATCTATAAGGGTTTTCTAAGGTTGTTAGATAACCTTTTGCAGTTATTTTTTCTCGAGGATATCTTTCCATAAATTCCAGAAATTGCCTGGCAGTAGGAGATTTGTTTTGCCTTTGTTCAGGATCTAAAAATCATTCATTTATTAAAACAACAAGAACAGTATGAGCTATTCTAAATGACCTTAAACAAGGGTCTGATTCATATTCTCCAAATATAAGAAAGTCTCTCCTCCAGAGATTAGAATTAGGTTGAAATCCTACTGGAGCCATAAAGAGCAACAAAAAGATTAACTTTTAAATCTTTATACAAAAAAGCACGGAAAGGGAATTGAACCCCTGAATAGTTGGGCTGCAGCCAACCGCGTTAACCACTTCGCCATCCGTGCGTAGGGTACAAAACTAGAGACTAGAAGTTGTTATTTAAAGATTTGTTATAATCCATTTTTAAAAAGTTACTCGCTTGCACTAATCCATAGTAGATTAAAATATTCAATAAAACTATTAGCAACATCTTGCGATTTTATGTGGATAGCATTTACCTTTTTCCCAAAAATGATAATAACTGTTCTATCTTTGTATAGATTAATTGCGACTGGAGAAGTATGAGAAATATATTTGGTTTTAACTCCTACATATTCTCTTGAAGAATAGAGTCTTCTCACCAAATCCTTCTGACTAAGATTATAAAGCATTTTAGTTTTAACTCCTTTCTCATCTCTTAACTTATGAATTTTTTGAAAGAAATATTGTACGACTTCTTCCTCAATGCCTTGAGTACCTCCAATAACATAACATGTTTCTCCTTTATGCAATAAATCTATTTGTTCCCTAAATATTATTTCTAAACCCTTTAACCCCGTTAACAATTCTACCTCTTGCTCTTCTTTAGAAGAACCAAATTTAGATAGTAAGTCTGGCATTATCAAATTCACTTGTTTTTCAATATTAACAATTTGAGACTTTTTATCTTCCAAATAATACAATATCTGTTTAGGATTTGTTGGCTTAAAGTGTTTAATTTTATTTTTGAGATAAATAGATACTAATCCCTTAGCATGAAGTCTTTCTAAAATATCATAGACTTTAGAACCAGCTATTTGAGAAGATTTAACTATATCTCCCCTAGTTGAATCTCCTAATTCTAAAAGAGATAAATAAACATTTATTTCGCTTTCAGTCAAACCTATTTCTCTTAAAGCAGTCTTATCCATAGGTTTCCCTTAGGGTACCCTATTATATAAATATAATTAGATTATTAGACTATTTAGAAGTGGTTACAAAACATGAGTAAAAAACTTGTATATGATCGAACAGAAGGAGAAGAAGACATTTATGCAGCTTGGCTTGCGAATGCAAATGAGAGACAAGTCTTAGAAAAGATTCTAAACAAAAGATTTGGAGAGTGGTGTAATCCAGTTGGAAATAACCCATTCAATATTGCAGATATAGGTTGCGGAAGAGGATCTGGAGCACTAAAAATGTTTAGAATTTTAGATCAAAGAGGAATTGAATATAACTATACTGGAGTTGAACCTTCTCAAATTCAATTAGACCAATTTAGAGCTCAGATCGGCAAAGACCGAAATAAGACCCTAATATGTTCTAAATTAGAAGATTTTAATCCTAGAAAACATTTTGATTTAACTTTTGCAGTTCACCCTCTTTATTACGTAGAAAGCATGTCGGAAGCTCTGAGCAAAATGCTAGCTCTTTCAGATAAAACACTAATCGTTCACCATGGAATAAGGGGAATAAATGAGGTCCACCAAAGATTTAGAAAATATGTAAAAAAGGGCCCAAATATAATAAGCACTCATGAAGATGTAGCTAGAGCATTAGAAGAGTTAGGAGTAAGATATAGTTTAGAAGTTTATCCAACTAAAACTAACATTTCAAGTTGTAAAGATTCAACTAGTAAAAAAGGAAGAAGCCTAATAAAGTTCTTTTTGGAACAACCAAGATTATCAGAAAAAGTAATTAGAGAAGTAAGTGGATATTTCGCAGCGATGAAATCTGATTATCTAACGCACGACTTGGGATTAATTATAACAAAATGAAATATTTTCAGATTAAAAAAGCAATAAAAGAAGCTGAAAAGATAGATTGTAAAGGTTATGAATTTAATAAGTACTCTTTTGGTGAAGAAGGAACTTATATCCCATATGAGCTTATAAAAGAAGTAAAACAAGGTTTACTAAAACTATACAAAATCTTTAGTCCAGATTATTTAGTATCTACAGAACCAGGAAGCCATACTTGGGGGTTACTATTAGCCT
>CAYSGT010000078.1:0-5191 GCA_964430805.1 Candidatus Woesearchaeota archaeon | reverse complement strand
AGGGCCTGGCTTTCGCGGCGAAAGCCGGGCTCGCTTTTTTATGGCGTTTTGGAGTTTTTAGACAAATTATTAAACTAAAATAACTTCTGATTAATATGGTTGGATTATATTGGGGGAGGTTCAATCCACCTCATAAAGGACACTTGCAGTTAATTAAAAAAATTCTCAAGGAAGTAGATAAATTGATTATCGCAATTGGAAGTGCTGAATTCAAAAATACAAATAGAAATCCTTTTAATGGAATTGAAAGAAAGAAAATGATTGAAGCATATTTGAAAGAGGAGAAGATAGATATGAGAAAAGTGAATGTTGTTGCAGTTAATGATGGAAAATCATTTTCTTCTGCAGTAAAAAATATCTTTGAGAGATGTGGAAATTTTGATGTTTTATATACTGATAAAAAAGTAATAATTGAATTAATTAAAAATAAAGTCAAAGTTAAGAAAATAAAGAGAACTGGAACAATTTCTTCAACTAAAATTAGAGATTCAATTGCAAATAACGGAAATTGGAAGCATCTCACAGGAAAATCGGTTGCAAAGTTAATTAAGAAATTTAATGGAATTTATAGGATAAAGAAAACATATGAGTCATATTAACTCATGAAATGTTTAGACATCTGAAATTTATTGTTAGACTATTGAGAGGAAAGATAAAAAAAGATTAGGAAAGAATATTCCAAAGACTCCAAGAAGGTTTGTGATTTTTGCCGATTATCTTCTTGATTCGATAAATTCTGAGATATATAGTGCAACCCAATATATATTAAGAAGCGGAGTTATAATGGAGAATAACATGGACGCGGATAATAACAGAAGATTCTTTATTGAAGCAAACCTTGCGCCACTCTTGCCTGAAGCAGACAGAAAAGAGGCTATGCAAAGAGCTACAAGGATAGCTTTAGATTATACTGGTTTTGAAATGTCTGCCCTTCTAGTTCTTGAGAGTGCTGCTAAAATGGGGAGATTTGTGGATTTAGTTACAAGACTTGAGGACTATGCAAGAACTAATTTAGACCATCTTCCTATAGCTGCAAGAAGAAACCCCGCAATTATTCCAAAAACGCTCTGCTTCTTCGATCAATGCTATGAAGAACTAGGCATTCACCATGGTGACTGATTATTTAGGATTTAACTTTCTTATCCCGTGTTCTTGAAGCCCTACCGCAATCAAGCCGATTACAAGCAGGATAACTCTTGCATATAATGCGATAATTATTCCTTCTGCTCCAAGGTCCCCAATGTAACTATATGCTGCCTTTGCCAAGCTGCCAAGCAAGATCGGAATAATGAATCTCCTAAATTTAACTGGTCCTGCTGCAACTAAATAAGTTAATTCATCATCTGGTGTAAAGGGCAAGACATAGACTATCAGCAAAGTGGCTGGTCCAATTTTTTGGACTATTCTGTCAAAATTGCGGTAAAACTTATGAGAGACTACTTTTTGCAATAGAGATCTTCCGTATCTTTTTACTAAAAAGACTATTAGAAATAATCCTAGTGTTGTTGCGAGAAAATTTATTATAAATCCAAGATGTCCTCCGAAAATGTAACCTGAAGCAATTAGAATCGCAGTGTTTAGAAGAGGAGTCAAAGTTACATAGATTACCTCAATAATAAAATAAATTATAATCCCTAAAAATCCCATGCTTTGGACAATTTCTTGCAATGCTTCTTTGTCTACATAGATGCTAAAAATAAAGGCTGATAAAATCATTAAAAAAATGTAAATTCCTATTTTTATTGCGCTTTTTAATCTAGTTTGTTTAGGGATAATTTGATGAGATACTCCCAAGCTCATATTTTCCATTTTTTATAGAATATTTTGGAGCTTAATTAACTTAGTGACCAGCTCAAATTAAATTGACATGTTTTTGTGCCGAAGGTCGATATTTACCGAATAGAATCTGCTTAAAAGTTATCCAGAATAGGGCATTTTATTTTTGGGCAAGCCCTTATTATTAAGAATAGTTTAATGTTAATTTATTATTTAGAAAAAGAAGAATTTTCTGAAACGCGGAATATTTGGCATTATTGTACCAAAGCCTAATGCTTCTAAAGCTTTTCCTGCAATATTTCTTTGAGTCACCAACTTTCCTGATTGGATACATTCAGCATAGTGACCCATACCATCTTTTGTTTGTTGAAGATATTCATTGATTGCATCTAGACCCACTAAAGCAGTTGATACAACATAACTGTCACTAATTCCACTTAGTGAATCTTTTCTTAGAAGTCTGAAATTTGGAACTGTTTGCCACCCATCACCAGATAGGCCAGGTACTTCTGGTTTAACTGCAGGAACCATTAATTCTAATACATCGCCCTTAGGTTCAAAAGTCCAGTCTTCAAATCTTCCATTGTCAGGCAAATAAACTAGTTTTCTTCCATTTTTTTTATGACCCTCATACATTCCTTGGGTTATTGCCATAATCATTTGCTGTGGCCGTTCCACAGTGCCTCCTTCAAAAGCTACTAATTTTCCTTCAGAAATTTCTAATTGAGATAAGCTTCCACTAGAAGTGTAATCTAGCCTATTTACCATTGTCTTTTTGCTAATATTTGGATTATAAACTTATCGGGGGACCTTAATTTGGATTAAGAAACAATTTACTGGAATCTTGGAACAATTTGCATAAATGGTCTTGCAATAAGACTTATATCACCTAACTTTTCGAATAACCCTCTTTCCCTTACAAATCTACCTTGATCTAAAAGATGCGCATAATATTCAAAACCTCCTCCTCTTTGGCTCAGATACCATTTAACTTTTTCATCAGTTGCTGCTGCGCTTCCTATGCAAAAAGGATTCTTTTGGTACTGGCCTAGTTCTGCTTTTTTAAATCTTACACGAGGAACACCATCTATGGAAACAGGAGGAAATAATTCAAGTGCTGCGCCTCTCGCCTCAAGCTTCCAATATTCTGGAAAAAGTGCTCCTTGGCCCCAATATGCTAAGTTGGCTCCTTGCCGGCTTGTTGAACCCTTATAGTCTAAACTGTTTACAATGGCCAAAAGTAGCTTTGATCTTTGATTCGGCAAACCAAATACGGCTAAATCTCCTTTGAATGCCGCCAGTTCCCTTAGTGTTGTGCAATATGTAGTATGTATTATTCTACCCATTAATTTTGTTTTGGATAACCCCTTATAAGCTTAATTGTTTTTCAAATAAAGAACACAAAGAAAAAAGTTTTTTCTGTTAGGTTCTTTTTGCTAGCTAGCAAAACGAATGATTAAGATAAAGAATTTAATTGTCCGAATTCTTGAGGTGTTCAAAGTGATCTCAAACACTTTGACATATATGCTATCTCAGCCTATTCCATTGCGCTAGAATAGAAGCCTTTTTAAACCACTTTTTGCTCTGGCTCGCATGGGAGTCGTAAGAATAAAGCTATCAAGCATTGATATTGGTCAGTTGAACTCTGTTATCGAGATGATTAAGGATCTTTCCAATAAATCGGGCATAAACATGCGCGGCCCCATTCCTTTGCCTACGCGCCACATGAAAGTCACAACTAGAAAGTCTCCATGTGGAAATGGAACAGCTACTTTTGACCGTTTTGAAATGAGGGTGCACAAAAGAATAATTGACATGCCTGCTCAAGATAGAGTTTTGCGTCCTTTAATGATGCTTAAGATCCCTAGAAGTGTTCAGATTAAGATTGATATTAAAGATTAGATTTAAAAGTAAGGCACTGGCAGTAGTTTTATGATGAATAGAGAATTAACTCCGGCCCAACTGAAAGCAATGCAATTTTCTGCCAAGTTAGGCATGGCATTAATAGAAGATATGGGGTTTCTATTGGTTGATTTTTACATCCAAGGAGGCACTTATGGGGAAGCGATAGATCAGTTTAGAATCTTGTCTAAATACGGCGTAAGCTATCGCGTAGCAGAGGGTGGTATTCAGAAAGCAATTTCAGGGCACGATGGGAGCCTAGAAGTTCGAGCTTATGAAGGTTTGATTCCGGATAGTGAAGAAAGAGATAGATTAAGCAGAGAACATAAATCTTCTAATGGTAGAAAAACTTTTTTAGATGGCATCGGGGCTCGTTCATTGACTATTGAACAAAAAAGGCAAGCTGGCAGAAAAGGATATGAAAAAACTTTAGCAAATATGAATGACGGAGATGTGCTGGCAAACGGCTCAGTACGCTGGTCTGATGATGAAATATTACTAGCTTATAAACTTTCGGAGAATAAGAGGAGGCATTCTGAAATAGTCGCTGAATTGAATAATAGATTCCATACAAGCAGAACAGTTGGGGCAATGGAACTTAAGGTGCGTAATTATAAAAAAGAATTTAGAAGAAATGGGTTAAATCTCTAATACTGCCATTTTAGACGTAAATGCTTAAATAGAGATTTTATTCTTTAAGTTTATGGGAATGGGAGATGAAATTCTTGTAGTTAAAAGAAATGTTTTGTTTAAAGAGGGGGATTTTGAAGGGTTTATATCTACTAATGAATTTAATTTTATGGAGATAATTCTTGGAAATATTGATTATAAGGTAAGAACTAAAGACCTTGAGAATGATAGAACATGGCAGCAACCAATACCTTATGTTTGGCTTCTAAATCCTGAGACAAAACAAGTATTTTTGTATAGACGCTCTACAACAGGTAATGAAGGGAGGCTGTACAATAAATTTTCTGGTGGTGTCGGAGGACACATAGATAAAAAAGAGCTTGTTGAAGGAAATGGAGATCCTCTAACACAGGCAATGATGCGAGAACTTCAAGAGGAAACAACGATTAAAGAGTACCCTAAACCTAAAATTGTAGGGTACCTTAATTACAACTCTGGCGTGGAAGATGTTCACTTTGGGGTTGTTGCTATCGGCGAGACAACTCACGAGGTAAAACCTGCGCAAGACATGGCTCATGGACAGTTTTACTCTATTGAAGAAGTTGAAAAAATATTTGCAGATTCTTCCAGTGATGTTGAGAAGTGGACACGAGCTTCGTGGCCGTTTATTAAAGATTATTTAAGCAGGTTATAACTTTAATAAAATGGTTGCTGGATTATTTGTAGTTTTTGAAGGTCCTGATGGGTCTGGTAAGGGCACTGTGATTGCTGCTGTTGAGAAAGCAATAAGAAACTGGAACAAGCATCAAAATATTACGCTCACCAGAGAACCGACCCATAAAGCTAAAGAATTAGCAAAGATGCTAAAAAGAGAGTCAGACCC
>CAYSGT010000077.1:0-5230 GCA_964430805.1 Candidatus Woesearchaeota archaeon | reverse complement strand
ACCAATAGATCTGCTTTGCGAGGCTGCAAAGAAAAACTGACTGGCGGAGGTCGCTCTAGCGGACCAATGTCATTTCTCAAAGGCTATGACGCTTATGCCGGAGCAATCAAATCGGGGGGTAAAACTCGAAGGGCTGCCAAGATGGAGATATTAAATGTGGATCATCCGGATATAATTGACTTTATTGAGGCTAAACAAAGAGAAGAGAAGAAAGCTTGGGCATTAATTGAACAAGGCTATTCTGGCGGGATGAATGGAGAAGCATATGCAAGCGTTGCTTTCCAGAACTGCAACATGTCTGTTAGGGCAACTGATGCATTCATGGAAGCAGTTAAGTCAGACGGAGAATGGCAGACAAAATTCGTTACGACCAAAGGAGTATCTGAGACATTCAAGGCTAAGGATATTTTACGCAGGATTGCACAAGGAACCCATCTTTGTGGCGACCCTGGAATGCAATTTGATTCTATAATAAATAAATATCATACTTCTAAAGTCTCTGGACGAATTAATGCATCTAATCCTTGTTCCGAGTACATGTTTTTAGACGATTCTGCATGCAATTTAGCTTCTATTAATTTAATGAAGTTTTTGAATGCTGATGGGAAGTTTGATATTGAATCCTTCAAGAAAGTTGTTGATAGGTTTATCACATCAATGGAATTGCTAGTGGACGGGTCAAGTTACCCTACTGAGATGATAGCTCAGAATTCTCATGACTTCAGACCTCTGGGGCTTGGTTATGCTAACCTGGGAGCGCTACTTATGAGCTTTGGTCTGCCTTACGATTCTGATGAAGGCAGAGCTGTTGCCGCTGCAATTACGGCTTTAATGTGCGGACAAGCCTACAAAGCCAGCGCTAAACTAGCATCTATTGTTGGTTCTTTTCCTCGCTATGCTGAAAATAGAGATTCCATGCTTGAGGTTATTAAGATGCACCGCGATCACGTTAAAGATATAGAAGTAAATAAGATGCCTTATGACCTAAGGAATTTGGTAAATGAAGCCTGGGACTCATGGAGCGACGCTTATGAACTTGGCAAGCAACATGGTTTTAGAAATGCGCAGGCAACAGTTTTGGCCCCCACTGGAACTATAGCTTTCATGATGGATTGCGATACAACAGGGATTGAACCTGATATTGCCCTCGTTAAATATAAGGTTCTTTCTGGAGGAGGAATGCTGAAAATTGTTAACCGTTCTGTTGGTCTTGCCCTGGGACGTTTGGGATATAATGAAGATCAAACGAAAAACATTGTTAATTACATAAATGCCAATGACACTATAGAGGGCGCACCAGGGCTCAAGCAAGAACATTTGCCTATATTTGACTGCGCTTTCAAAGCTGCTAAAGGCAAAAGGTCAATTCATTATAAAGGTCATGTGCTCATGATGTCTGTAGCTCAGCCTTATATTTCTGGTGCAATCTCCAAAACAATCAACATGCCTGAATCAGCGACTGTTGAAGAGATAATGGATGCTTATATTTTCGCTTGGGAAAGAAGATTAAAAGCTGTTGCAATCTATAGAGAGAATTCTAAGAGGAGCCAGCCCCTTAATACTAAGAAGACCGAGGGAGAAGTTGTAAAGAAAGCCGATGCAATTACAGTTAAACAAAGCAGGGAGTCTTTGCCTCAGACTCGAAGGTCAATTACTCATAAGTTTGAGATAGCGGACCATAAAGGTTACTTGACTGTTGGTCTTTATGATGATGGGAGGCCTGGAGAGATATTTGTGATGATTGCTAAACAAGGCTCTACTGTTCGCGGTCTTATTGATGCTTGGGCGTTATCTATATCCATGAACTTGCAATACGGGGTTATAGTCAAAGACTTATTTGGTAAATTCAGACATCAGAAGTTTGAACCCAGTGGTTTTGTAAGGAATAGCGAGAAAACTGGTGTGCTTGATGGAAATCAAAGCCCAATAAGAACAGCTTCTTCAATTGTAGATTATATTGCTCAGTTTATGCTCAATACATTTGGGAAGGCAATTACGCTTGATGTTGAAATTCCTCAAATGGAAACAGTAAATCTCAAAGAGGAACAGAAAGA
The DNA here is from genome assembly GCA_964430805.1 of Candidatus Woesearchaeota archaeon. Taxonomy (GTDB): domain Archaea; phylum Nanobdellota; class Nanobdellia; order Pacearchaeales; family GW2011-AR1; genus SICU01. The sequence continues at coordinate 3,176 of CAYSGT010000077.1, read as the reverse complement.
TTTGATCGCTTTTACATCTGATGAAGGTTTAGTATGCGGTCTTTGCGGTGGGCCTGCTAAAAGAATAGGCAATTGTGCAATCAAGTGCAATTCGTGCAACCAAACCCAGAGAAGCGGTTGTGGGGAATAATTATTTTGATTAAATTGCAATACCAGAATCTTTCGGATTCTTGTCATGCTGGTCCATTCTTCCTGCAATTAAACAGTCGAAACAAGGACTAATTTCTCCATTTATCCTCATTATTCTTTTTTTGTCGTTACATTTAGTGCAGGTTGTATTTTGATCCATTATTTTTAGAGAGATTTGGAGATTATAAAATCGATTATAGTGCAGGTGTAGCTTAAAATCTGAAATAGTCTACTTTATAAACCATTATTTTTGTATCGTTTCATGGCGAATATGCTAAAGATAAAAGGCAATGAGATTGAAGCACCACATATTGAAAATTCTTTTGATCGAAGAGCTTTACAGCTTAAAAACAATATCATAATTACATTAGGTGCTCTTGGAATAGAGCGTTGGGATGTAAAGATAGATTTGGAAAGAATTGCAAGAAAAAAAGCACCCGCTTCTGTGAAATGGTGGTTTGATGGTAGAAACCTCAAATATAGCTACGGGTTGATGCCTAAATTTGTTGAAAATTTAGCTGTTATCGATAAAATTTTAAAAATCGAAATTGAAAGATTGATTTCTGAAGAAATAACTCTGGACGAATTTAAACAAGAATTTTCTGAAGATGATGACTTGCACGAGCAACTTCAAGATGCCAGAGAAACTCTTGGAGTAGGTGCTGAGGAAAAAGATTTTGAAGTTATAACCAGAAAATACAAAAATCTAGCTAAAAAATACCATCCTGATATGCCTGAAGGCAATCATGTAATGTTTCAGAAGATTAATGGGGCGCATAAGTTGATACAGAAAGAATTGATGTGACTTTAAGTAAAAACACTTAAATAATAATCCTTGAATAGGAGGGATTACTGAAAAATCAAAGAGATTAATGGAGAACAAGCCATGAATGTGTTTTTTGAGAATTTTTAAAAGACAAAGATTTATAATAAAATTATAATATTTTGATTAATGAATGTTGATGACTATAAATCAAATGCTGTGAATTTTTTGGAATTAGTTGTTCAGGGAAAGATTGATGAAGCTAGCGAAAAATATCTTGATATTGAAGATGGAAAACACCATAACTTATTTTTTGAAAGCGGATTTCCGCATTTACTTAAGGCGATGCAGGAAAACCAAGTAAGTTTCCCTCATAAGAAAATGATTGTGAAAAATGTAATTGGTGAATGAAATATGGTTGCAGTTCATGGACATGTAATCCACAAGCCAGGAGATCTTGGATATATTTTAGTTCATATATTTAGATTTGATAATCATGGCAAGATTATAGAAATGTGGGACTCTGGACAGGAAATACAAAAAGATTCTCCAAATGAAGATGGGCCTTTTTGATGAATTGGTATACCCCAAAGCCACTCTAGTTGGGTGAAGTATATAACAAAATAAAAGATTTGAAATCTTAAATAAATCTACTTACTCTTATTTGATACCCCGCAGCAAGCTGCGTGGAGGTTCATTAAAAAGATAGAATAATTAAGCCTTTGTAACTTTTACAGCCTTAAGACCTTTGTCGCCCTGCTCTACTTCAAAAGTGACTTCATCGTCTTTTGCTAAAGAGGTTGTTCCTACTAACCCTGTGCTATGAACGAAATAATCTTTTCCATCTTCGCCAGTAATGAAGCCGAATAGTTTGATGTCGTTATAAAATTTTACTTTGCCTTTCATGTTTATTCTTTTATTTGAAGGTATATAAATGTTCGTAATTTAAAGCGGCGTTACATAACTCAAAGAAATGCTGAATTTAAGATTGATGCAAATAATATCCAAATTAAATAAGGAATTAAAATATAAGAGGCTGTTTTGTTTATTTTGTATAAGAAGACTATAAGATACATTGTAGATACTACTATAAGAGAGATGTCAATTAGGCTTAAAAATGGGTTTTTTAGTGTGAAGAAGAGTGGCGTCCAGATTGCATTAAGAATAAGATTAATTGCAAAAAGCCATCCTATCTTATTTTTTTGTTTCGCTTTTGCACTTGTCCATGAGAGGTATAACGAAATTCCTATTGCAATATATAGAATTGTCCAAGCTATTGGAAATACATAGTTTGGAGGAGTGAATGATGGTTTGTTTACCTGATACCCTTCGCTGTCGACATTATCTTTTGCGAATATGCTTCCAATAATTCCAGGAAGAAATGCGATTATTAAGCAGATTAAGAGCAATTTTAGTTTCATAAATTATTTAATTGATTAAAGTATAATAATCTAATGCCGGTTACCAAAGCGTCTTCCGCCCATACTTCTCGTGTCTCTATTTGTTCTTGAATCTCTTCTTTTTCCGTGATCTCTGTCGTTTCTACTGCCTCTGAAGTTTCCTCCGAAACGCTTGTGCTGTCCGAAACGACTTTCATTTCTATTTCTATCGCCGTGAGTTATATTATGTCCGCTGTCTTGGTTTGAAGATTTGCTGGGCATTTGAATTTTTTCAAATTCAGGTAATGGTTGTTTTTCTATGTTCGAGTCTACTCTTCTTACAATTTGGCGGAATTCTGTGTGGTCTCCAGAAGATACGAAGCTTATAGCTATGCCATTTTTACCTGCTCTTGCTGTTCTTCCGATTCTGTGAATATATTCTTCTCCTGTTTTTGGAATATCATAATTGTATATGTGAGAAACGTCTTTGATGTCTAAGCCTCTTGCTGCGACGTCTGTGCATACTAAAATTAATGTGCTTCTTGTGTGAAATGCTTGTAAAACACTTGAACGCCTATTTTGTGAGTGTCCTCCGTGAAGGGATTCTGCGTGTAGCCCTACTAAACCTAGATTTCTAGTCAGTTTGTCTGTGTTTCTTCTTGTGTTGCAGAAAACCATGACTACTCCATTTTTTTCTTGTTTTAATAAATGAACGAGTAAAGATAATTTTGTTTCGTAAGTTACATCGTAGTATATTTGATATAATTTTGAAGGATCTACTTTGTCCCCTGCTTCTATATGAACTGGATTTTTCATATATTTCTTAGCCATATATGCAATGTCTTGAGAAAGAGTAGCTGTGAATAACATTGTTTGTTTATTTGTAGGACATGATTTTATTATAT
>CAYSGT010000076.1:0-5290 GCA_964430805.1 Candidatus Woesearchaeota archaeon | reverse complement strand
AATAAGTTCTTGCAATATTCATTCTCCCAGATATATCTGCTTGTTCAATTCCAGATTCTTTCAGTTTTCTCTTCAAAAAGGCCTTTAATGCAGGAAAATTTCCAAGGTTAATTGATTTCATAAAAAAATGTCTTCCAACAAGCTTTTAAACTATTGTTGTTAACATATTAACAACATGTACGAAGAACAACTTGAGAAACTTGGACTTTCAAGCAATGAATCAAAAGTTTATTCTCTTCTTCTCAGGGAGGGTTCTATGCAAGCTGGATTGATCAGCAAAAAAGTTAATCTAAATAGAACCACAATCTATCAAGTTTTAGATAAATTAATCGAAGAAGGCTTAATTAGTTACATAAATAATGGTAAAATCAAGGTTTTCCAAGCTTCATCTCCTAAAAGATTAATCTCTTTACAAGAAGAAAAGAAGAGATTAGCCCAAAGCATATTATCGAATCTAGAAAATATTAGTAAACCTACAAAAGAAAAAGTGGCAGTTTATCAAGGAAAAAAAGGAATCAAAACAATAATGGGCGAAATACTTGAATGCAAAGAATATGTTTCATTTGGTTCATCTGGAGAATTTTTAGACTATATGAAACATGATTTCTATCTTTTTCAAAAGGAAAAAGAGAAGAGAAAGATTAAAAGTAAAGTAATAATTGGAAAATCAAAGAAAAATACTGAAATAGTAAATGGTTCATATGCAGATTTTAGATTTATTGAAGATGAATACTTTGGTCCAACAACTACCTGGGTTTATGGAGATAAAGTAGCAATTATCATATGGTCTTTAGAGCCAATAGCAACTTTAATACAAAGTGAAAAACTTTCAAAGACATATAATTCTTACTTTCATCTTTTGTGGAATAGCTCGATAAAATAATGAGTAGCCTAAACTAATAATCCCAAACAATATAAACAACAATATTTCTTGCAAGATATGGAACCATACATCTCTAAAACTCAAGGCCCGTGCGTAATCCTCGCAGGGGCAGGCACAGGAAAAACAAGAAGCATCATTGAGAAACTAAAATATATAATCAATCATAAAGTCTATCCCATAGAGAGAGTCGTATGCTTAACGTTCTCTAACGAAGCAGTAAATACCCTAATTCAGAGAATATTGCCTTATCTAAGAAATAAAGAGCCCATAATAAGAACATTCCACTCATTCTGTGCAGACTTGCTAAGAAGTCACGGAGAAAAAATAGGCATAAAACAAAACTTCAAAATAATACTCCCAGATGATGGAAAGATCTTGCTTCACAAATATTTCAAAATCGCTCCAGCATTGTGCAATAAATATATAGAAGAAATAAGCATTACAAAAGACTTAGGAAACAGTTTAGAAAGTTTTAGCAGTAAAGCTAGAGATCAAGAAAATTTAGAAAGATTAACTAAAAACCTAGAAGACTTAAAATTCACAATTAACACGAGCCACATAAAAAAGATAAAAAAGGAAGATTTAGAAAAGTTAAAAGAAGAAAGAGACAGGTTAGAATCAGAATTGAGCAACGGTAAATTCGTTCAAGCTTGGAAAAGCTATGAAAAGATAAAATCAAATAAAAATGGGCTAGATTATACAGACCTTCACATAAAGGCCCTAGAACTATTAACCAAACATCCGGAAATAGCAGAAAGTTTTGATTATATCATCGTAGATGAATTCCAAGACACAAACAAAGTTCAATGCCAGCTTTTAGATAAATTAGCAAAAAAGAGAGATATCACAATTGTTGGAGATCTTAACCAATCAATCTATAGATTCAGGGGGGCGTATGAAGAGAACTTCAGTTATTTTAAAGAAATAATGGGCGTAAGTAAGAGCGACATCTATCACTTGGAGAAATCCTACAGATCAACAAATAAAATACTAAATATACACCATGAATTAATACAAAACAATTACAAGAATAAAGAAGACTGCTTCAAAGTAAAAAATGCATATAACCAAACAGGAGAAAATACCAAAGTCTATGAACTAAACAACAGTAAAGAAGAAGTAAGAAAAATAGCTGAAATAATTAAAGATGAGCTAAAGGCAGGCACACCAGTAAAGGAAATTTGCATAATATTTAGAACTCACCAGCAATCAACAATGCTAAAGAAGCATTTAGAATACCTTAACATTCCATACACAAGCGTAAATAAAGAATCCCTTCTAAAAACAAGTATAATAAAACTTATCCGATCTTATCTAATAGTTTTAGATAAACTACACCATAAGTCAAAAGGCGGAGATAATGCTTGGTGGGAAATAATCCATAATTCGAAGTTTGATAATAAAGATGAACTTCTAATAACTCAAGAAATAAAAAATCTAAAAGAAGATAATTGTATAAGCCTTAAATTAATGGATAGTAAAATAATAGGCTTGTCAAAAGAAAGTGAAATAAAACTAGAAGCAATAAAAAAGAATATTAACACTCTTTTAAAAGATGTGTCTTTGCCCCTAACAGAATTAATAAAAAAGTTATATGAAACTCTTAACTTGCAAAATGAAGAAAATCAAAAAAACCTTGAGTCTGGTTTTTTGGATGTTCGAAGTGATTATCAAACACTTCGACACAAAGAAACCACTGAGTTCTTGGCATTGGAAAGGTTCTATGAATTTATCAGCGATTTCGCAGAAAATGATTCAGAAGATCTCTCAAGTCTAATTCACCACCTTCTAACAATAGACGCTCTTGACATAACAATAGAATCTCCTGTATTAATTAAAGACGGCGTAAGAATAATGACAAATCATGCAACTAAGGGGCTAGAGTATGAAACAGTAATAATGTCTTGTATGGTACAGAAAAAGTTCCCAATGGAAAGATTAAGCAAACAAGATCAAAATAAAGAAGGCGGTTTAGAGAGCCAAATAACTGAAGAAAGGCGTCTTTGTTATGTAGGATTTACAAGAACAAAAAAGAGACTTTATTTGATATATGCAAAAGAATATGGTCAAAGATCATTTGAACCAAGCCAATTTCTTAAAGAGATAAATTATCAAAAGAGTGAAGATATAGATTTCATTAAAGATACAGAGAATTTATATGTTATTCAAAATGAAACAGTTCAAATTAAGACTCAAGAAATTAAAGAAATAAGTATGAATTTCTCGCCTTCAGCACTACAATTGTTTGATGAATGTCAAAAACGCTATGAAATGAAATACATTTACAATATGCCTGATCCAGCCCCTCAATCCTGGGAAGCCATAACTATTGGTACATTTATACATAGAGTATTAGAGAGTGCAGTTAGTTCTAATCTAAAGACTCTAAAAGAAATAGAAGACTGTGCAAAAGTAATTCAAATGGAAGAATATAAAGATCTAATTTTAGAAAATGCTATCCCTATGATTAAAGTGTTCTTTGAAAGAAATAAATCAAGATATAATGAAAACTCTCTTACAGAGGAATATCTCAAAACAAGAATAGAAAATATTAATTTTAATGGTTTCGCAGATAGGATAGATATAGATGAAGAAGGAAATATAACAATTGTAGACTATAAAACAGGCAAAAGCGACATAAAGCCAAAATACAGAAACTGGCAGTTAGGCATTTATGCTCTAGCATCTAAACATTACGGAAAGCCAAAAAGGATAATACTAGACATGCTTCAAAAAGAGCATCCTTTGGAGTTTGAATTAAACGACCAAGGGATAGCAAAAGAAATCCACGGCCCTAGAACATTCTTTGATTTAAATGAAGTAAAGAAAGAGATAGTAGAAACTGCAAAAAACATAATAAAAGCCAGATCGTCAGGTTTCAAGTCATGCCCGTCAGAAAAGAATTGTCAATTTTGTGAAGATTTGATTAAAAATTAAAGCTCTTTAAGATACTCTCTTACTGCTCTATCTGTAGCGCGCCTGTCTTTAATATATTGAACAGCAACACATCCAAGCAATAAACCTAATGAAACTCCGAGGTTATTTCTCCAATTTTCTTCACCAAATAAGTTAAAGCCTGCTTTAGCCACAAGGTCTGCTGTACATGCACCTGCTAGACTAATTAAAGATTTTACTAAAAAAGAATGGCGAGGAGAGGAATTTCTAGGTGAATAATAAATGGCTCCTAAGACTCCTCCAACAGGTGCACCCTTAATAAAACCAACTAAGTTTTCAGTTAGGTAAGATGTTAAATCATATGCCATAAAATCAGATTGAATAAGGGGTTTATAAGGTTTACTACTTCTTAGTTACCAAATAAAGATTATTTAATCCCATCTGGAACCCTATAATCTACCCAATTAACATTGCCCTTATCAATTGCATCTTTAACCGTCTTTTCGGTTCCAGAAAGCTTAGCCTTTCCACTTTTAACTTCTACAAAACTGACTCCAGTAACATTCTTCTCATCTAAGCCGTGAAACACAATAAAGTCAACTGGTTTTCCTATGAATTTGCATTCACTTGGATTAAATGGAAAATTAGGCAAGTATGGTGCAAGTTGCTCTGAGAAATTACCTGCAAGAACTGCGCGAGAGCGGGCAATTGCATCCTGTCTATGAGCATCAATCTGCGAGTCCCAATATCTATCTCTCTTAATTTTAGATATATAATATCCAATTAAGTAACCTATAATTCCAATAATAATCGCGATTACAATTATAGAAGCATCAATCACCATAAAGATTAACAAACAAAAGGATTAATAAAACAATCTACTAAAGATCTATATGAACTCAAGAAAACTCCTATCCCTCTTCCTCATAATCGGAATGCTAATCTCTCTCTTTCTTGTTTACGAACACTTCTCGCCAAAAGGTAGCGAGCTGTGCCACATAGTATCGGGATTCGATTGCGGAATAGTAAACAAAAGCCCATATGCCAACCTTGATGGCATATTTTACCTTTTAACGATAGATTTCAATCTTAATCTGCCGTTAATTAACATTTCAGACATAAATGTATTCTTTGACCTCATAACCTCAAACGCATTCCTAGGCTTCCTAACCTTGTTGCTCCTGTATTTTTTAAACAAAAATAGAGACAGAAAAGTGCTCTGGATAAATAAAGAAGACAATAGAAAGTGGACAATAGGCATTCTTATCTTCAGCGTAGTCTATGGTGCGGGCTATCTCTTTGCAATACAACATTTTATACTAAAGACCTATTGCTTGTTCTGCATATTATTAGATTTAACCTTAATAACTGCTTTAATAATGGCGATTAAAACGAAATAATGAAGTATCAAAAAACCGATGCACCACCACACACTAAAGTGTGTTGTTTGTGTGAGAAACTATCGACATCACAAATATCAAGAAGTTAAGGTTTAAACCTTAATTTCTTCGT
>CAYSGT010000075.1:0-5359 GCA_964430805.1 Candidatus Woesearchaeota archaeon | reverse complement strand
AATCTGAAGATTGGAGATTTCTTTATGAGCTAAATGACTATGCTCCTCTTCTGTAAATCCAGGTAAAATATAAAATATTCTTTCCATTGTTGATGCCCTACTTTACGAATATTAAACCTTATCTTAACTTACTTTTTCGTCCTCTTGTATTACTGTAGATATCCCATTGATTTTCCTGAATCTTATGACGTGGTCTACGAAACTTTCCATTTTTGTTTCGTGGCTGACTATGAGGAGCTGTTTAAGATGCATTTCCTGCAACATATCGCGCATCTTGTCTAATTGTTGTTCTGAAAAGCCTTCTGTTGGTTCGTCTAAAATTATTACGTCTTGTGTTTTTATTTTGCTTAAAATTGAATTTATTAACTGGTTGAGGGCTAGACGGTATGCTAGCGCCACCGCCGTTCTTTCTCCCCCTGAAAGGAATTGATAATCTAATTCAAATTCATTATGCACAATTACTGGAGAGAAATTTTCGTCTAGGTATACTTCAAAAGAATCTGTTGTAAGCATTGAAAACCATTTGTTAAATATTTTAGTGAATTCTTTTCTTAAAGCGATAAGAATATTTTTCTCTGTAAACTTGATAAGGTTTGAGAAATTGTTTGAAAGCCAATTTTCTACATCTAATAGATTTATTAACTTTTTTCTTGATTGCTCCCCTATGTAAATTTCTTTATCTAACTTGTTTATTTCTCTGTTTATGAGCTCTATTTCTTTCCTTATTTCTGCTAATTCAATCTCTTTTTTCTGCTCTGCTTCTAAAATTTTGGATAGCTCTTCTTTTTTGACCTTTAATAGATTCTCAAATTTAGTGTATTCAAGAGAATGTTTTTTTAGCGAGTCGATATGCTCATTAATCAAAACCGCATCTTTCTCAAGGGTTTCTTTTAACCTGAACAGTTCTTCTTTTTTCTTAAGATAATTTTCTATATTCTCCTGCTTAACATTTTGTATTTCTATGGTTATTCGCTCATGTTCAATTATTTTTAAATTTTCTTTTTGTTTTTTTAATTCTTCTTCTATTCTTTTGACCTCTGAAGCTAGGACTAATTTATTCTTTTCTATGTCTTTTATGCTTGCCTCGGTGGCATTCATTATATTGTGTTTGTGAACTTCTGGAACATCTTGCAGGCATGTTGGGCAGAAATTCATCTGAAAAATTCTGCTTTTTTTACTTAACTCTTGATTCCTTAGAATATCCAAGGAATTATTCTTTGAGCTTAGACCAATATATTCTTTGTCCAATAATTCTATTGTCTTTTTTAGTCTGGCGATTTGTTCAATAATTGCGCTTAGTTTTGCATATTCAGGCTGTATTTTTTTATCCCCTATAATCTCTTCTATTTCCTTCAGGTCTTTTATGATCCTTGATATCTGCTCCTGCTTGTTGCCATGCATAATCATTGATTTTTCTATTTCTTTTTTAAAAACCTCTTTTTCTGCAACTAATTGGGCCAAAGAGTCTACTTCTTTTTGATAATTTTCTTTAACAGCCTTTGATTGTTTTGTTTCTTCTTCTTTGAGTGTTATTTTTGATTCTAAGATCTTGATAAATTTAAGGTTTGAGTCTAAATCGTTTTTTTTAGTTTCAAGAAGAGCTGATTCTATCTGAAGAGTTCTTGATTCATCTCTAATCCAGTCGATTATTCTCTGCGAATTGTCCTGAATTCTCTTGTATTTATCTATTCCAAATACGTGACGCAGAATATCGAGACGAACTTCTATATCTTCTAAAATTATCTGCTTCATTTCCTCTTGAGGAGTATAAACTGTGTATCTATAAACTAAATTATTTTTCCTTATGAAATCTAGTGGATAGTTTAATAACTCTAAAATTTTTAGTTTAACTTCAGTTACCGAAGATTCAAAGCGAACGTCCTTTATAGTTACGGCTGCAAAATCCTGATTTATTGAATTTGCACTTCTTTTGAGCCCGCGGTCAATTACCACTTTTATTCCATCTATCTCCAACTGCAGTGAAACTTCCCCGTATTCTTCTCCTTTGGCTAAGAGAGATGCCCCTCTCTGACCTGGCTGGAGGCCGAATAAAGCGTATTCTATTGCTAAAAGAACCGATGTTTTTCCAGAACCTACGTCTCCCGCCAATAGAACTGCTCCATCAGGGAATTTTATCTCTGTTTCTTTGTAGCTTCTTATGTTTTTTAATCGTATATTTTTGAAAATCATGGGAATAATATCCTCTTTGATTCTGCAAATAATCTGTCTTCGAATGTTCTTGCTATTTCATCTTCTTTTTTTTCTAAGTTAAGAGTTGACAGCAGTAAAGGAATGTGTTTATTTAGTTCATGAGGATTTTTTGCACAAAAGTTATTTACTATCTCTCCTTCAAAGTTATCCGTCTGCGGAGAAACATCTATTTCCACTATTGGAAAGAATAATTTGGTAGTATTTTTTAGGAAACAAAAGACTCCTTGACTGCGCGAGAATTCTTCTATTTTATTGAAGTTTATATCTACTATTTTTCCTCGCTCCAAAACGCCTTTTAATTTTAGGATTAATATTTTATCTTTTAATGGCTGATTTTTTAATTCTTTAATTATTGTTTCAGTGCCTTCTAAAGAGTCGGTTACTTCTAAATCTAAAACTAGGACATCTTTTAATTTTATGTTGTGGCGTTTTATGTTTTTGTTTGTATCCACTATGTAAAAAGCTCCGTATTTTAGATCCTCTAATTCGCTAGCGTTATTTGGGTATATTGGGCCCCCATATACTGCGTTTTCTTTTTCATATAATAAATGCAAATGACCTAGGGCTATATAATCTACTTTAGGGAGTAACTTTCTGTCTACCGATGGAATGTCAAGTGTTGGAAGCGCGTCTTTTAACGTCGTATGCAGCATTAATATTCTAAATAGCCCTGGTGACTCTTGCAGTTTTATTTTGGGAATATCGTAAACTTCCAGACCCGTTTTTTTACCTGGAAAACCGTAAATTGCTACGTTTTTGTAAATTGTAGGCTCTAAAATTATTGAGCCGTTTCTTTCTTCAGATTTATAGGCATTTACTGCAAATCCTGATTTTTCCAATACGTCCAGAAAACTTTTTCCAGAAATTGAATAATCGTGGCTTCCTGCTATAATAAAAACCGGTATGTTTGCCTCCTTTAACTTCCTAAACTCATTAAATGTGTCTTTTATTATTTCTATTGGTGGGTATGCTGAATCAAATAAATCCCCTGCTATTAAAATAAAGTCAATTTTTTCTTTTTTGCACATATCTAAAGCATATTTGAAGCTTTCAAAGTTTAACTGTTGTAATTCCGGGTATCTCCAGCCCCCTAAGTGGCAGTCAGCTAAGTGCGCGAATCTCATAGTGGCCACCAGTTTTCATGTTAAAAGCACCATAGCTTGCGTATTTATTGATTATTGTGGTATTAGAAAGTATTAATTCAAATAATCTCTTGAGCTATAAGGGAGTCCTTCGTCATTTGGCCTTATCATCAGGTCTTCATCACTGCCTCTGGAGACTGAACTTATTCCTGGATTGAGAATAATATAATCCATTAATTCTCTTTCTCTAAGATATGCAAGCATATCAGGCATATGAATGGTACGTTCCTTTCCTCTTTTACTTAGACTACTTATTGACTGCTCTGGAACATATAACGTGTCGGGGTTGGGTTGACCTCTTCTAGTTTGCCTTGTAACTGAAGATGCTCTTTGCATTTCTCTAAGAGTTAACATGATTTTTTAGGTAAATTTGGGTTTATATTAATTATTATATTGTTGAGAATTTTGTTAATTAATGCCAATGGCTGGCTCTTGAGAATCTCTCTTAAACATTTCAGCAAGTTTATCTATTCCCCTTCTTATACAGTCTTTTCTTGGAGGCATGTACTCTGCTCTCATTACATGGCTTGCGACACCCATACTAAAGAAACTAAGTGCTGCCAGTTGATTCTCTACGAGATTAGTTTCATCATTAATCAAAGATAGATGGACTGGTGCCATTACTTGCATACCATAACCGCCTATTTGATAGAGAGGTTTAGTTCCTTCAACTAATCTATTTTTCATGTCTTTATTTGATGCTGATTCTTCTAATTTTTGAGTTAATTTGCTTAATTTAGAAAACTTAACTGCCACATGAATAGATATAACTCCCGTTATCATGTATATTGGATTAAAATAAGTGGCTGAAAAAAATCCTACTGGGCCTGAATACATTAGTATCTGTGCAAGATCTGCTTTTGTTCTGCCAGTAGTATAGTTCCATGCACTCACTCCACTATTTACGCCAGACATTACTAAGTCATCTATGATCTGTAATGGATTTCTCATAAAATTGCTTATTTAAACGATATTTAAAACTTTAGAACTCTTTTTTTGTTGTTTTTAATTTAAATCAGATTATTTATTATAGCAATTTAGGAACAAAAAGTAGCTCTATTATCCTAATGTCTATAATAGTAAAACAAAGAATGCGAAATGGAGAAAGAATGGTTTAAATAATCTATCTGATTACGCGAAAAAAGAGATAAAATGAATAATCTAACTACTCCTGACTTTGAATCTGCAAAAGAGTATGTATTTAGAAGACTAGAGACTGAACTGTCCTCTAAATTATTTTATCATGGGGTGCATCATACAAGAGATGATGTTTTGCCTGCTTTTGAAAGATTATCTGAACTTGAAGGTGTAAGTGAAGAAGATTTAGTTATTGGGAGAACCGCTGCGCTTTACCATGATGTTGGATATTTAGAGCAATATGCAAAGAATGAGCCTATTGGCGTAAGAATTGCTAGAGAAACTTTGCCCGGTTTTGGATACGCCCCTAATCAAATAGAGCGTGTTGGTGAAGTTATTATGGCAACTCAACTACAAATGGTTGATGGAAAGCTTATTCAAATTCCAGATAAAAAAGATTTATTGCAAATGATTATGTGTGATGCGGACTTAGACTCTCTTGGCAGACCAGATTTTTATATTACGGGAGAAAATCTTAGGCGTGAAATGGCCGTCATGGGTATTGGCTATAAGAGTCCTGCACAGTGGTTCCCAGTTCAACTTGCTTTTCAAGAAAGTCATTCATATTTTACTAATGCTGCGCATAGATTGCGTAATGAAGGCAAACAGAAAAATATTAGAGAACTCCTCGAGCTTTTAGAAGGGCAAGCAGTATGATTCAATATTGCTATGAGACTCAAGTAAAATGCAATTAGATAATTTATTTGATAAGGATTCCTATATTTATCTTGAAAGATATGTAAATAAATTCAAAAAAGTATCTAATGAAGTATCTCCAAAATACTGCGCAATGCAAGGAGAAAATAATTTTTACATACCCAATTTATCTTTATCTAAAAAGAAAGTTGAAATAATACTAGCGAGCCCTA
>CAYSGT010000074.1:2188-5435 GCA_964430805.1 Candidatus Woesearchaeota archaeon | reverse complement strand
CATTGCAGAAATGATTGCAATTTATATGATGGCGCCGGAAGGAGTGCGAGATTTCCGTGACCTCGCGCATGTATCTTCCAAGTTGAGGACAGTATACCGCAAAGCGCAGAAAAAAGAGTTAGGAACCGCATTTAACGTGATTGTTGAGTGCGAATTAGCTCTTGGAAAGCCCAGGACTGCTGAACTTTTACGAAAGAGAGGGATAGATGTAAGACCTCTGTCATTGATAGGGAGGATGAGTGATCAGCGTTATTATATTCATAAGGTTTGTATGCATACCGGCGTTTATCATCTTCTCGGGAGAGTTGCCGATTTGAGATCTTCTGATATAGCTTCCCAGATCAGGGAATTATCTGACATTCCCAAGATGAAAGTTTTAATCGAATAAGTCTACATACTTATTGCAGATTGAATTCATCAGTTTAGTTACAATATTTTACGCCGCGGCCGAGCTTAAGCCAGTATGGGCGTATCACCACTCACCTTGCTAGTAACCTCCTTTCGTTCTTATTGATATGAGTCCTTTCAGTAGCTCTAGCCGATGAATCTCGGCTTTATAATACTCAATTCTTTTCTGAATAAGGTTTCCTCTAGATAAGTCCATTCCAACGAAATATGATCTCTTCTCGATATCGTCCTTTCGGATATTTTGACCATAGAGGTTGCGATTGGACAATAAACGATTGATAATCAGGTTATGCACCCTAATTATTGAGACTGGGTCTTGCTTTAGCCGAAATTCTATCCTGTGACAGATCCTATTCCGATTATCCTTATATTCTTTCAATCTCCTCTGGATGACCCCTTTTGTTCTCAGGGCTCGTGCATATTTTGGAAAGTTCCTTTTATCGCTTGTAAACAAAGGGCGGCCAGCAAAATCCTTTTCTTTTAAAATCTCTTTCATTTGCCTCCATTCACCCTCTTCTGCTCGATTTTTATAGTTTGTAAGCCCTAAAACAATACCGAACTCTAAGGGAGTTAAATGGACACTTTCTTTCATCGGAGGGTTGGTAACTCTTCTTTTGAATTCCATTAACCTTTGGTTCATATTTATGGCAAAGTTATAACTAATATATAACCTTTTCCTATTTTAATATATAAAAACGGTAAATTCCATATCTCATAATTTCATTTATCTCTCCATATATAAATTAAGGGCAGTATCTATATTCATGACAATATCAAACATGTTCACATTCGAGAGAAAGGTACAATCAATTGCAAGAAGTTACTTAGTCACCCTTCCGAAAGCATGGTGTAATAATTTTCAGATAAAGAAAGGGGCTAAGATACTTCTAACTGTAAAAAGTTCTGGCGAGCTTGTCATTGAGGTGCAACATGATAAAACTAACTAATCTTTGTGATGAGCTAGAACGTGAGTTTCCAAGAGAGATCAAACAGGTTCGCAGTTTTTATTTTTTGGTGTTAGCAAATGAAGCAGACTAGCTCAAGATTTGTGCCGGTCACAATTACTGTGACTCCAGAGCAGATAAGCAGGATGGCCTTACTAGGAAAAGACCGCTCTTCTTACATTCGTAACCTTATTGACAATAATCTGTTTACAGTTGAAGAAATTGTCAAAAGACAGGCCGAACTTAAAGCAGAGATTGATCACTTGGAACTCCATAAGGATAGGAAACAAGATGAAACCATTACAATTGAACTTAACAGTAATTGGATTCCATACCTAGAAAACGCTAGGGCGACAGTTGAACGGGACCCTACATTCTTAAAAGCTCAGTGCGATGGATTCAATAATAACTTTAGTAAAGATATATCCCTGGAGGAGTTTAAACAACTATTAGGTAAAGTGAAGCCAAAATTGAGGGAATCAATACAAAAATGAGAAAAGCAAGAACAGCCATTCCAGACAAATTCTCCGTTTCATTTAATTCAAAAGACTAAGTATACACTATTTATTAATAATATAATAATTATATTATTTTATATTAATCATAATCTCACGACCTATTTGACATTTACAATTGAACTGTTGGTAGCTTTTACTCCTTCAGAGGTAACACCACACAATAACGCTGTTCTATACCCTTATATAATGCCTAAACCGATCATCTTTCGGATTTATACATCGGATATATCCTTTTCCTTCAAGTTCCAGGAGAACCCTGCTTACGGAGCTGCGATGCTTACCCAGCTCTTTGGCTACTTCAGTCGCAGTTTTTGGCTTTGTGAGCTTCATAATCACTTCTTTTCGAAGCCGTCCTTTCTTCAGAAAAATTTCTCTTTTGAACTCTTCCTCATCCATTCATGGAATTAGCGTATTATTGACTTTAATATCAGGGTAACACCAGCGTAACATTTATATACATATAATCATAAATAATAGTTTATAGTTGCCTGAGGGGATTATAATATAAAAGCTTTCAAAAATCAATCCACCGTGACAACCAATGAACCACGAAAACTCAAAATTTAGGTTTGGAAAAGCTATTAATGCATTTATTTGTGCATTGTTGTTGAGCATAGGATTATCAATTCTTCTGGTATACTCGTTTACTAAACTTGCAGGCTGGGGATTTTGGATCGGCCTAATTGGTTTAACATATTGGCTTTATACCAAGACGGATACAAAGAAACGAGCTTGGGGAAGGACTTTCATCGGTCTTGCTATTGAATCATTTTTGTTGCCATTCGTTATGTTCATATTCACATTTGCCTACGTGACAACACAAACGAAAGGCGTTGCTGAAGGTGTCGGTGGGGCGATAGGAGGGGGGATTGCCATTGTGTTGTCTGCAATTTTAGGTGGATTCTTAGGGGTAGTCTTTCTCATCTCTGGCATATTTACACTTAAGTCTGCAAATAAAGGCGAGAAACAATGAACTTCTACATCTTTATATGGTTATTTGTTGGATCTTTTATATTAAGTGGTTGCATTGATTTTCCCGAAGAAATTGCTACAGCAGATAAGCCGCAACCCAATACTAAACCTATTGTGAGTGTAGATCAAGCAGACACAAAACAATCAACGGCGACTGCTAATGATTCCGTATGGGAAACGATACCCTCTACCGCCCAAAAGGTTAATGGACTGAATGAAGATATCCCCGTGGACTATTTAACGTATCGAATAACCAAGGTTGAATCCTTCAAAGAAATGGGAACCTCCGTAATGCATAAGGAAACCGAAGGGAAGTTTGTCAAGGTATATCTTAAAATTACAAACACCGCAAAGGAAACGCAACAGATATTCACTCCAAGATTTCAGATTGGCGATAACCAAGAA
>CAYSGT010000074.1:0-2178 GCA_964430805.1 Candidatus Woesearchaeota archaeon | reverse complement strand
GGCCTTTCCCTGATCATTAGGGGGGATTGGCAATCGGATACAGAGGTAACGGTCATGCTCCAAAACATTGAGAGTATTGGGATGGATACAACGCTTAAGGAAGAGCAAGACAAAATGATGGATGAGATACAGGCAGAGAGCGAGCAGCAAGTTGAGGAGATGATGAGCAAATGCAACACTCCATTCAAGTGCTCCTCGAACTGTGCTGATTATTCCGATGTTGGCCAAAAAGACTGCTCCTCTGGACAGATATGCTGCATGACCGAACAAAGCGAAGTGGATGAGCAAATGGCTAAGTTACAAGCAGACGCTGAACAGCAAACTCAAGAACTCATGAATCAGTGCAACTCTCCATTTGTATGCACAGGTTCATGTCCTGAGTATATGGATGTAGGACAAAAGAATTGCGCATCAGGTCAATTATGTTGTTTGCAATCTTAACTAGCAGACGGGGTAGGTGTGGATTTGAGTATCGAGGGGATAATGAATATGTTGATTTCGAAATCCTGCGAAGATTTGCATAATGTTAATCTATCAGTCCTATCTTGATCTAACATGACACAAGACTCAGAGAAGAACCAAAGACCGCTTCTCATAACAATAGTTTGTATCTTTGGTTTTATTGGTGGCATTTTAGTGTTTTTGGGGTTATTTATCGGTGCAGCGCGCGATCCGGTAATTCAGCAATACGGCCCCTCCGTTATACCAATAACTATTGTTTCAGGATTATTCGGTTTAGGGGGATTAATCGGGTTTTGGATGATGCGTAAATGGGGTTTATATGTTTATTCAGCGAACCTTGTTTTTGGTATAATTTCTGGAATGATTGTCGGAATGCCGTTCAGTATTGGATATATATTGCCAATATTTGTAGCTATATTGGGTTTCATTTATTTTAAGCAAATGTCTTGAGCTTAGAAGGGAAATCTCAATATTGATCCTTGCTCTTACTACTGTTCCAAACTTTAATTAGTCTACATCCCATCCGTATTATAAACTGACTCGAACGGATTCAGTTGCAAAGGGGGGGGGGGCATTAATTTTAATAAAATAAGCATATTGTTAACCTGACGGCTAACCCAGAATGATCAAAAGTATGCTAACCAGAAAACTTAATATGCCACAAATTGCCGAGACTTTGTCGATCACCATCCAAATCTGACTTGGTGCCACGGTAATATCAGGTATTTCTCCTCCGAGTAATGGAAATGCAGATGAAAACAAGATAAGAACTATTTGAAATCCAATTGTGATGAAAGATACCTTTGTTAATATTACCTGTCCTAGAGCGATGCCTGCAACGGCGAGCGGGAGGCTCACAAAGAGGACTGTTAATCCAACTTGAAGCGATTTGACTTTGTTTGTCGAAAAGTTTGACACAACGGAAAGTATCGGAGAGTACACTATTGAAATAATAAATGAGATAAGCAATGAGAGCAAAAAAAATATTAGATATTCAATTGATAGCATTTCAGATGAACCGCGAAACCATGATGAAATATTGATTGTCATAACCAAAACAAACATAATGGAATTTAGTCCTAAGAGTTTTTCACTAATAAGACTACTCTCTGAGAGATTTTTGATATTCTCAAAGCCTATGGCTGCATAATGCATGATACTTCCTTCTTCATACATTTTTCCCTTATTCATCTTAAACCCCTTACCGGACATGCAATTCTGCAAACGAAAAAAGAAGCAATCATAATGAGTATAACGACAACAGCAATAAAAATTAATTGATTCTTATACTTAATGCAGAAGGATTTCCCTTTATCGTAAAAAAAACCGCACAACGTGATAAGAGATGCAAAAGTTACAAATACTGTCAATATCTTGCTCATAATCCACCAGATATTAGGCCCTTGCCTGGGCGCTTCTCTTACTACTTCAAAAGTTGATTCTCCCACTGCAATTGCATTCGAATACGCCATATTATCCATTGAGACCGCAAAACTTCTTGGAAAGTAGTTCTCTTCAAAAAGAAATGCGTATACTTTCCAAGTCCCAGGTTTATCTACGTTGAATGTATAAACTAATTCTTTGTCATCAATAATCCCTTCCACTATGGAAGTTCTAGATCTACAATCTCCTGCAACACAAAAAGAATTCTCAGTGTCTGTACAATGGTATCCCCTTCCATCAAGACCGTTATACTCGAAGCCTTTAGTCCACTGC
>CAYSGT010000073.1:0-5476 GCA_964430805.1 Candidatus Woesearchaeota archaeon | reverse complement strand
GCTTCTATGCAGAAGTTCTTGTTGAAGGAACTGTCAAAAAATGGGACAGAATAGAAAAAATAATTCCTTGTTAATTAAAAAGGAAGATCCTCTTCTACTTTTCCAGGAGTCTTAACACTCTTTTCTCTTCTTTCCTTAGCTAACTTATCTGTAACAGCTTCATATGGGTGTTCAAAACCTTGCTCCTCTAATTGCCCTAAAAATTCAGCCCAAAATCTAGGAACAACCAAATCGCTGGTAGGATTTCTCTTATGATAAGGAAGACTAGGATTCGAGCTTGCCCCATCTCCCCTTTGCCAATTGTTATTGATTCTTAGGTAAACTTCGCCATCTTCAACCGGTTTAAAGCCTGTATGTATTGTTATAGCTCTTTGTACTCCATGAAATTCCAGCCCTGTTGCACCATGATCGACAATCAAATCAAATTCAGCACAACTACCATGATAGGGATTTCCATAGGCGACTTCCCAAAGTCTCATTTCTCCCCTATTCATTACTATTCCTTCAATGTGGCTTAAATTGGATGAACCATCTCCTCGGATAAAATTTGGACTTAATATTTGGCCATTAACCCAAGCACTCTTCACTCCATTTCTTTCGTGTATGCTTCCAATGCCCGTAAAACCTACAACAGGAATTTCAATCCCCCTTGGAGTTATTACGTTTCCATCTAGTTTTGAAGGAGAAGCGCACATTTCAAGAAAAGCATCTAGACCAACAGTATAAATCATATTTATTCAACCAATTTTATATTTAAAAATAAATGTATTCTCGAGTTAATTCATCAATAAAAATTCTAACTCATTACAGGAACAGGATTTGCAAACGCTGAATCAAAGTAGGAATCTACATCTCTGTGTTCTATTTCTTTAGGTCTTGCTCTCCCGCCTTTTGGCCTTACCACATCTATCGAACACACGATATCTGGAAATAAGTCAGCTCCAAGCATCCAATGAGTTACATATTCCCATTTTTTTCCAAGCTTAAGAAATACTGCGTTCCTTGGACCGCCTCCATTCCATAGTTGGTCGCTGGTTGGATCACTGGCAATTACTCCTCTAAGGGCTTCGCTCTCAAGAACAAACGGCAATATGACATAGGAATGGCTATTTTTCTCGCATCTTGCATAAGCTGCATTGTAATAACCCATGCTAAATGCGGAAACCATGACTGCCCGAGAAGCATCTGAGCAAAATAGCCTTGGAAATACGCTGGACTTGTTTTTATTCAGAAGATAATTATAATGGGAAACCTGATATACCCGGCTCATATGCTTTGCCAATTCTTTAGTTGATTTAACTCTCATAGAGCATGGGCCTTCAGGGCTGCCTCTTACACCTCTCATTCTTTGAGCTTTTTTCAGAGAATTAGCCCCAAAATACGGCACAAATCCCCTATAAGGAGAGGTGTTGTGTATCGTAAAAGGAAATAAATCTCCAAGTCTAAATCCTCCATTGTGCTCAACCATCTGCTCTTCAAGAGCCAAGGTATCTAGTCCAAAACCATCTCTTAATTCAATTTCACCTGTATCAAGTTCAGCAAATTGAGGCCTCATAAAAACCAAGAAAACTCACTCTATAAAAAGGTATCTCATAATAAGAAAAGGATAGAATCAGATTTTTAGATATAAAAAATAAAATATCCATTAAAGATTAATGTGATAGCTTATCGATTAAGTTATTTTTAATAAAAAGCCATGATATTTGGACATTGGCGTGTGAACCCCTCTGTTAAAACATAAACTTTAGTAAATTCTAAACCAACAAGCTGTAATCCTAAATAGGCAATATATAATCTCTCATTTCTTTTTCCTAAATCTGCCCTTGAGATATTATCTTGATCATTTAATGCTCTAAAAATTGTAATAAAAGGACCGACTCCAGGTAATAATTCTAATTTGCTGACTTTAGTAGGTCTTTCTGAACTGCCTTCACTAACCATACTAATTTATGCAATTAAGGCTATTTAATTGCTTCGCAAGAAATCTACACGTCTTTAGATTGTAGGTGAATTGCGTTGAATAAAGGCGCTTTACAATGCTTAAGGTGGTTAAGCTGATTACCTGAGGAGGATCGCATACTAAAGTGTGTGGATGATGTCATTTCAAATCAATTATTCAATTACTGCAGAATAAGTGTCGTCCATGTTTTTTCTTAATTGCCCTGCACCAACTAATCTTTGCAGTATCTTTGGTAAAACTCCCTCAACAAATGGGCAGTTTAAAATTTTACTTCCAGGAACAAGAGCCAATAAGTCGCCCTCTTTTACTCTACCGTTCTCAACTAAATCTTCATACCAAGCATGTTTGAAATGTGCAATGTTGCCGGGAGAGTTTCTAGGATCAAAATCCATACTGGTAATTTTATGAACCTCTCTTTGACGTCTTGTATATCCTAAGACATGTGCATCAAGCAAAGCATCCACAGCATAAGCTGTTGTTGTCCGGTCTACAAGCTCATGATCAATCATATTTTAGAAAATAAGACTCTCTTTATAACTATTATTGTATTATCTCAACTAACTCTAAATAAATCAAGAGTTCACTATCCTGCAAGTAGTTCAGTAGCGATCCCTTCGTACCTAAATAGGGTAACTTTAGCACCCAAAAAATCATAGGTCTCAATCCTAAATTTAGAGCCTGGCTTATCTGCACCTACTGCCGTTAATCTATCTAATCTAACACTACAATATGCCTGATCTCCTTGTGGACCAATAAGGACTTTTGCATGCATTTCTCCATCAATTGTTCCAGTGTCCATAACAACACAAGCAACACTATCTGTAGGGGCTACATCTTTAAGAAGCTCTTGTAGTTTTGATATTTCTCTCATAGATACACTACTCTTTTAGATTATAAATATTTATCTATTAAGAAAAGTTCATCACACTTCTCAAAAATCCAATTCCCAAAAGAAAAAGAAAAAAAGGGGACGGATTTAATAATAGCTTTCGCCAGCTTCGTCTGCTTTCGCAGGTTTTCGAGTTAGCAATACTATCAAGACCACAAGTAGTACAACAAATACTATTGCAAGAATTATTGTTAGAACAACAGCAGCGTTTCCACTGACAGTCTTTCCTTCAACATTTGCAACAAAGCTCTTTTCACCGACAACATTGCTGTCAGAGTCAAGAACAGTAACTTTGAAGTTGTATAAACCCTCGCGAGCAGCCACAGCTGTCAAATCGACAGACTTGCTTGAGCCAGCAGGGATTACAACAACAGCTTCATCCATGTCAACAGCTAGGCCGTTGTCAGATTCAGTTACTAAGTTGTATACCAAGATCTTATTTCCAGAGTTTACAATTGTAAGCGAGTACTTACCATTCTGTCCAGCAGAGAAAGTTCTGCTTGCTGGAGATGCAACAATTCCACTGTTTGCGTTTCCGCTAACAATTTCAACACGCCTTACGGCAGTTGTTTCAGAATCGTCGTTGTAAGTTTTCACTTCAACTGTGTAGAGGCCAGGAGCTGCGCTAGCAGGTATTGCTAGTAGCACTCTTCCTGCGATTGCGTCATCTTCTATTTCGTCATTTGTTGACTCAATAGCACTAAGGTCTTCAAGGAATATTGTCTTGATTATACCTAGTTCAGTGATGCCCACTTTAACAAAAGTGTCTTGTGCATCATGACGCCCGCGGTTCTTTACTACAACTTCTATTGGGAGTACTTCTCCAGCGCTGATTCTTGAAGGGCTTTCAACTGAAAGGAACTCCAAAGAATAGCTCTTTCTTTGTACGCCAAATGTAGCTGTTAATGTGCCTAGCACTGCATTTTGACTTTCAACTCTAACTTCAAGTGTGAAGCTTTCGTCTGGGTCAATGTTAGTGGGCATATCTATATGAAGCAACTTACTGTATGTTCTTCCTGAAAGGACGTCCACACGCTCAGTTGTTTCGTAAGAACCTGGCACTCCAAGAACTCTAGCTGTTACGCGTACATCATTCACAGTACCATTTAATCCGAAAGTGTCAAAGACAACTCTTAGATCAAGGCTCTCACCAGCTTCAACGCCGAATGGGAAACCTTCTGTTATACGAACATCATTCACTTCAACATAGTTGATAGCTACTGATTGAGCGATAACAGATGGTACCACGAAGAATAGCGCAATTGCCAAAACAAATAAACCTACTAAGTTTTTTATGTTCATTCTTGGGTATATCCAAAATTTAGTTAATTATTCATCCCATACTCCTTTTATAAACTTTACGGTAGTAGCATTTTCATTACCCTAAAAAGTGACAAAAACCTTTATTAAGTATACTTTGCGCTACCTTCTATGCAAATAACAACTATAAAGCTGGATAAAGAGACCAAATTGCGTTTAGATAAGCTCAAAGTACATCCAAAAGAAAGCTATGATGAAATCCTGCAGAAGATACTATATATCCTAAATCTATGCAAGTCAGGCTCATCAGAAGCAAGAGCAAGGCTTTTAGCAATAGACAAAGCAAAGAGACTATCCTTAACCCTCAAAAAAAGTGTTTAATACAAAACTTCCTGTCTTATTTCTCCCAAATTAACTACAATATACTTATACAATTTCTCTATTACAACTGCTTGCAGTCCTTCTTTAAGCTCTCCGTGGCAAGCTCCGAGGTTTTTCTCAGGGTAACCGCTCTCGCCGACCTTATTTGTGCAAACCATGTCTGTGCCTTCATAATCTCTTAAACTTAAATCTCCTTCTTTAGCACTTAAAAGAGTCACAGCAACATCACACCCCTTATTTCCTGTTCCAATTACCTCATATCCCCATAAAGCAGACTCATCATCATTAGCAAATGTAGCTCGTTCACATTTCATCATGTAAGCTTGAAAGCAAGTATAATCTCCGCATTTAGTTGGTGCAAAAGTCTGCCAAAGCGCAATAGCTGCAACAATAATTATCAGAACAGCAACTATCTCCTTAGTATACTTAAGATGAAAGTCAAACCCCATAAAGATAAATGCAAAAACAAGTATATAAATTTGTTTAGGAACTTGAGTTTGCATCTGTCAAACTCAAGTGGGTTTCGCACATAGAGCATTTATTTCATTGAAAATAGCCCTCTTGACTGACGAGCCACAGTAGCGAAGTCAAGTTTTAGGAAGGTTACGCAAGATAAATTTATATGGAGTATGTCTCTTTAATAGTTTTATATGATGAAGATAAGAAGATTCTCATTCAGCACAGGGATGGCAATGCCCCATCTTATCCGCTTTATTGGAGTTTTTTTGGAGGGCATTTAGAGGAGTTGGAAAATCCCAAAGAGGGGATTATAAGGGAAACTTATGAAGAGCTAGAAGTAGTATTGCAAAATCCCAAACTGTTTTATGAAGAGGTTATAGAGCTGAATGGAATAGAAATGCATTGTTATTATTTTATTGAAAAATTAAAAAACAAAAACCAGATTGTCCTCCATGAGGGCCAGGGTATGAAATGGGTTTTTCCCCATGAAATAGAAGATATGCTCGCTACCCCTATTTTAAAAGATA
>CAYSGT010000072.1:0-5614 GCA_964430805.1 Candidatus Woesearchaeota archaeon | reverse complement strand
CGAAAGAGTATTAAGATAATTTTCAACGCTTATTCTTTTTTCTTTATCGAACTTCGTTCTAGATAGAAACTAATTTCCTAAATTCCCAACCTCTTAGGCATTAGGATATCTAACGTTTTTATGTTGAGGTGTTTGAGAACCTTCAAACACAAGAAGTTTGTTCACGAAGACAAACCTCTATACAGAAAATTCTCCTTTAGATGAGTTTTCTTGATTTTACAACAATCTTTAAGTATTGCTAAATCTAAGAATTAAGATGCTTGAAAATAAAGAAAAATCAGTATTTGTTGTGATTGATATAATAAAAGACCTTGTAAATGCAGATGGAAAGCTTGCTGCAATGGGAATAGCGTCGCATGCTGTAAGTCAGAATCTTATAACAAACACTAAATATTTTCTTGATTATGCCAGAAGTAATGGGATAAAAGTAATACATGTTAAAGTAAATTATGAAAAAGGCTACCCTGAAATAAAGAATTCAAAAATGCCAATGTATCAAGGAATGGAACAGATGAATGTTTTGATAAAGGGAGACCCAGGTGCCGAGATAGTTGATGAATTAAAACCATTAGATGGCGAAGCTGTTTTGATTAAAAGCAGAATTAACCCATTTACAAATCATGAGTTTCACAAAGTATTGATTGAAAATAAGATCGATACAATAATTCTTGCAGGTGTTGCAACTAATTTTGCAGTTGAAGAAGCAGCAAGAACAGCTGCCCAGGCAGACTACAGAGTAATTGTCCTAAAAGATTGCTGTGCAAGTATGAATAAAGAGATGCATGATTTTGCTATAAATGTAATTCTTCCAAACTTTGCAACAGTTACTTCAAGTAAAGAACTAGTCGGCTGACAGATAAAGGTTTGATAGATATTTAGGTTTTATATAACTCTTTCAGCCACGTTTCTTTATTATCCTTACAATGCCTATATTGGCATCAACCTCAACCAAGTCGCCGTCTTTTAAGATTTTTGTGGCTATTTTTGTGCCTATAACCGCAGGTATGCCAAGCTCGCGTGAGATAATTGCCGCGTGGCATAGAAGACCGCCTTCATCTGTGACTATGGCTTTTGCCTTGCTTATTATTGCAATATCATTTGGATGAGTCATAACTGTAACCAGAACAAAGTCTTCTTTGGGAGGCTGACTGTTTTTATCTATTCGATCGTGCCTGTATGCTCTACCAGTTACTATTCCCTTAAATGCAGGTTGCCCCCTTAATTCTGTAACCTTATCTCCCTCTACTGTAAAATAACTCTTTTCTATTTCTGAAATAACCTCTTTATCATCAATTATTATTTCCCGATTATCTTTCTCTACATAGGCATACCAATATTTTTCTCTTCTTTTAGACAGTTTATCTAATTCTATTTTTGTTAAATTGAAACTTTTTATGGCAAGAATCTCAAAGAAGCTGAAATACCTAATTAAATCTCCTTCAAAACCATATTTTTCTCCAATTTTATTTGTGGTTTGTATAACTAGTTTCTCGTAATCGGGGTAGACCCTCGCTATTTTATCCCTATTCTCTCCAATAATTTTTATCTCTTCTTTAGTCAGAAGAGTATTTGAGCCGTCACCTATATATCTCCAGAAGCAGTTATAGAGTCCTAAACAGGCAAGATAATCTGGAATTATTTTGATAAATTTTATTAGGAATTCTTCAGGGTTTTTATCCATGGATTTCTTTAGCTCTTCAATTTTATCAATTGTTTTCTTAAATAAACTATTAATGGGCTCTAAAATCTTTTTTTCTATCTGGCCCTTACATTTAATTACGATATTTTTGGTTTGCTCAATTATTGATGCTTCATTAAGCATTGAGTGCCATTTTCCTGCCTGCCCCACACCTGCCAATGCCTTATAATCAAGTCCTGTTTTTTCTCTTAAAATTCTAGTATATGCCTGCCCAATGCAGCTCAAGGACAGAAGAGAGAGGTCTCTTTGAGTAGCGGGTTTTAGGCCATAGTCTTTAATGATTTCTTTATACTGGGTTTCAGCCATTTTTGTTCTTATTCATTTATTAATATTAGATTAAATAATCTTCTAATTGTTAATTGATAGGGTGTATCATTGTAGATTACTATGGCCGGGGTAAAGTTGGTAACAAGATACGAATTTTAAATTTCTAAATGAGGTTACTTTACTGAGCCCAAGAGTGCTTACTCTTACATGATCGCCCACAGCTTGCTGTGAGGGAGTCATCCAGAAACCTATATCTTTTTAAGACAGCATTCCCATAAAAGAGCATGAAAAAGACGATGATTGCAGGGATTTTACTGATTTTAGTTTCAATATTTCTCAATTTCGAAACTTCAATAACAGGCGCTGTAATATCAGTAGGACAAAGTGACTTAAATTTAGCAGCCGTAGTCGCCTTTCTAGTTGGGGTTTGTTTAATAATTACTTCAAGAATGCAAATAACCGGCGGGTTAGAGAAGGCTTTGGAAGAGAATGATGATGTAGTCGGAGTACTAAGTTTTGTTAGACACGGAGAAAAAGATAAAGAAGGAAACCTAACAGAAACAGGCAGACAGCAAGCTAGAGCTTACGGCCAAGCCCTTAAAGAAGTTTATCAAGAAAGAGGAGAAGGAAATCTATACCTGGCCGCCTCATCCAGCCCCGTTGGAAGAGTAGTAGAAACAGTAAAAGGAATTATGGGCGTTGAATCTAGATATAATAAACCAATCCTCAAAGATGAGAGATTAACGGTAGACTTCAAGGGAGAAGCAGGAAAGAAATATGGGGAACATGTAAAAGAAAGGGGAGAAGCCTTTGCAAACAGTTGGTATGTAAACTCACATTATGGGGAAGAAATCGCAGAACAATTTGCTAGCTTTTTAGAATCTCAAAGAGGAACATTTGAAGCAGTAAATAAGGCAGGTAGAAAATTTCACTATATTGCTGGAACTCACGGAACACTTGTCGAATCACTATTAAAAAGGGTCCTCAAAAAAGGAGATAGAGTTGGATTTGAGAAATTAGAAGATATAGGCGGAAGTCTGGGCTTTGCAGAGCCAATTAACTTCCTCCTTAAGAGAGACGGATCATACGCAGTCAACTTTAGAGGGCAGACATACGGCGTAGACATGAAAAAGTTAGACACCTTGGTAAAAAAATATGAACATAGTCATCCCCAAGCAAAAACAGAAGAAGCAGCCTAAATCACAAAACTCTGATGAGTTTGTTAGTGTTTTGTGATTACCCTTGATAATCTCCAGCATTCTAACTTCAATCTGAAGATTGGAGATTTCAACTAGTATTAAGCAAAATTTAGTAATTTTATTGTTCCGTGATTCATTCTTAATTCTACTTCATCCCCTGTATGAAATGTTCTTGTAGCATTGTGTGTGCCTATTATACAAGGCTTGTTCATCTCGCGAGATACAATAGCCGCGTGACAAGTGATTCCCCCCTCGTCTGTAACAACTGCCTTGGCTTTTCTCATTAGAGGTACAAAATCAGGCCGAGTCATAGAGGTAATCAAGATTTCATCTTTTGAAATAGTCTGATCTTTTGGGTCTAAGATTACTCTAACCCTCCCAGTAATAATTGATTCTTCGCCTCTGCAGGCAACATTCCCGTGAATTTCTTTTTTTTCATTTGATTCTTCTTTAATCAATTTATTCCTAAGTATAGCTGCATCGTTTCCAGTAAATACGCTCCTCTTATTCCCACTTTGAGCAATCCAGAAGCTATGCTCTCTCCTTTGATTTAATATGGAAGTATCAAAGTTATTTTCAAGCAGTTTAGATATTTCCTCAGTCGTAGCATAAGCCACAACTTTTGGATCAATATTGGTTCTTCTCCCAAATTCATCGAGAATATTAAATAAATGATGAAGCATCATCAAAACCGTCTTTTTTCTTTCATCTTTAATCCAAGTCATATGTCTAATATGTTCTAACTCTCTAACAACCTTGCCTGATAAGTCTAAATCATTAACTATTTTTTCTTGATTTTTAGATAATTCTTCTTGATTTTCTAGCCTTTCTAGCTCTTCTATTAGTTTAGAAACATCTCCTTCATGTAGTATCTCTTTTATAAATTTCAAAAAGTCTGTAATTGTCAAATAAATGTGTTGACCATAATTATTCTGAATCCAATAATATCTCTGTTGATGTTCTTCAAGTTCTTTGAAGAAAGCATTATTTCTGAATTTAATGTCTGCTAAATATTCTCCACTGGACTTGTCTAGTAGTATCTTCATCTCTTTAGTATTTTGTAGAAATTTAATAATAATCTTAAGCAAATTAACCCTCTCGCGAGCTACAAAGGATTGTTCAAGTGGCAAAGTTAAGACTGCAAACGCCTCTTTGGCTTTTTGAGTATCGCCCACTATTTTCTCAAAATAAGGAAAATATACTTTATCTAAAAATGGAGAGTATGGTTCAACGAGTAGTGAAACAGCCCAAAATTCTCCCAGCATTTTACTAAAATTTTCAAATTCTCTGAGTATCTCTTGTTGAGATAAAATCTTCAGTTCTATAAAATCAAGCCTAGCCAAAAATTTTTCAAATTTAAAATAAATTTCTTCACACTCTTGCATTACAGCATGTACCTTTTCAGGATTATCATTTAATGCCTTAAATTGTGATTTGCAATGAGCTATTGATTCTTCTATACTAAGTATTTGAGTAGTGTAATCTTTCTGATACATAAAAGTGCAAAAACTCAGTCCTGGTTTAAAGTAATCTCCTAAATTTGCCATTTCAATAACGCAAACATCAGCTGTAAATGGCAGAGCAGGACAGCTCTCCATCCAGAAAGTATTATTTTTTATGTACTTCTCTAAAGCTAATCTATCTACAGGTTCGACAGAATTCTTATACTTCTGCGAAAACCTCTCTAAATCAGCTTTTCTATATCTTCTGTCTTCCCTGTTTCCCACTCGTACTGCCTTTAATGTGCCAGCATTATCCCAATTTCGTAAAGTAAGTTTGCTCACGCCAAGCAAGTTAGATGCATAGCTTATATCAACTAACTCGTCACTTTCTGTCATTTTATAGCATTTTAAATGGTTTAAGTTTATATAACTTAAAGTATTTTATATGACCTCCTCCGCACCCTAAAGGTTTGCCCTGATGGGCAAATCTGCCTACGGCAGAGTGCGGTTTCCCGATGAGGTCAGTCCATGATGTTCTCTCTGGTTTCTGATGTATGCTTCAACAACTTCTTTTTGTACAAAGCCGACTGAAGCTCCAAATTTTCCTCTGCTCCAAAAGTGACCTCTCGGATAACGAAGTCTTGCATTCGGAACTTTTCTGAAGAAAATATAGGAAGAACCTCCTTTCAAAATTTGCAATGCTTTTGATGGAGCCATTGAGAACTCTATCTCCACCTCGCAATGCACGTGCTCAGGTAAAACTTCTAGCACGATTACTTTTATCTTATTTCTGAATGCAACATTTCTGATGCATCCATTCATCAGTGCGCAATATTCCTCCTTTCTCATCATCTTATATCTGTATTTTGTGCACCATTCAAAGTGCCATATTGAAATCCCAACAGAATGGGCATTTCTTCTGTACTCATTTATTTTTGCAAAGCTCTCGCTTAGTTGTATTTGTTCCATAGTTTTCTCCGCGCGAAGCGCGTTGTCGCGCTCCGCAA
>CAYSGT010000071.1:0-5656 GCA_964430805.1 Candidatus Woesearchaeota archaeon | reverse complement strand
TGATGCTGGGATCTCGGTTGGAACTAAAATTGGTCCTGAAAAAGTTCAACCTCTTATAGATCATAGGTATCGTTAATACTAGTTGAAATCGGACAATAATTCATTAGATTTTGTGATTACTACTAGCTTAGAAGATTTAGACTGATTTTATTATTATTTTCATATAACTCATTTATCTTATTTTCATAGTCTGCTACAAA
Source organism: Candidatus Woesearchaeota archaeon (assembly GCA_964430805.1). Classification (GTDB taxonomy): domain Archaea; phylum Nanobdellota; class Nanobdellia; order Pacearchaeales; family GW2011-AR1; genus SICU01. The sequence continues at coordinate 5,456 of CAYSGT010000071.1, read as the reverse complement.
ATCTATTTTCTTCGCTTTGGAAGGTATAGCAAGGTTTTCAACGTCTAGTATTTTCTTTGCACCTATTGAAATTGCCCCTATTTCAAAAGTTTCTACAAATTTATCATCCGCATATATTCCAATTTCAATTGTGCCTGATGGCTGCAATCCTTGGTTTAGAACTTCTATATGGAAATTAAGGTATCTGCCGCTCTTTGTTGCATTGGCTTTAGAAAAAACTAGATCTGGTAATGAATCTTTGGAGTAAATAGCATTAATGCTACTTATTATTTCACTGTCTATTTCCTGGTCACAGTCTAGGGTTGGATAAAGAATACTGTCTGGATTATTATTGTGGTCAAAGCCTAGTGCATGCAAAAGCTCGTGGATTGCTACATTGGGGTTGTTGCATTGACCTTCCCTATATAGGGCTATCTTTCCTTCTAAGATGACCGAATATAAAGTTGAATTTAATACTCGCGATGGTCCTCCCTCCCCTGCTACAAAGTGTCCTTCTTCTTCTTCTGTTTGTGGAGAGACATCTGAACAGAGAACCTTTATTTCTGCTTTACTTTTAGATGCTTCTTGGAATGAAATTACGGCTCTCGCTTCTAATGTGTCAAAAGCCTCTTTCATTGAGCTTGCTTTTTGTTCTGAACATGATTCTGATATGTGGTAGGTTATGATTCTGTCTGAATATCTCATTCTTTCATAAAATTGTTTGCTCGGTAAATTGTTTTCGACTATTGGTTGGTTTTGTTCTAAATTAAAGTTATTAAATGCAATAGGTTCTCTTGGATAATTTTGGTAGATATAGTATCCGCATACTCCAAGAACTACAAAAAGGACAATTAGAATAAAATCTCCAAATAATCCACCTATCTTTTTCATTGTTAGTTTAACTTTTAGATATATAAAAACATTACTTTAATTCACAAAACTCAGGAGTTATTATCCAGCAAGTTTTGATGGGATGTTTATTAGTGATAAGCACCTACTTATTTTCTTATTTCTATGACCCTAGATTTTGGATGTCTTACTTTTGCATAAGATGCTGCTTTATCTTCTGCTGAACGGTATCCTAATGCACATAGAACTGCCGTTGTATAGCCATCTTTTTTAAGATTAAGGACTTCATCAACCCCTTCTGGTGAAAATCCTTCCATTGGGCCCGCATCTATCTTCTTTAAAGCTGCTGCCTCGAGCAAGACTCCCAACGCAATATATGTCTGTTTCTTTGCCCAATCATTTATTGAATTTTCGGTCATTGATTTTCTGAAATTAATCATCATGTCTTCAAAGCCTTTTAATGAGTCTACCGAAATGTTTCTTGTTTTTGCTATATCTCTTACATATTCCTTGATGTATTCTTCGGATGTGTCTATTCTTGAACATAAAACTATGAGGTGCGAAGCTTCGGTGACTTTTGGCTGATTAAATGCTGCTGCTCGTATCTTTTTTCTTAACTCTGGGTTTTCCACAACTATGAATCTCCATGGCTGCAGGCCAAAAGATGATGGGGATAATCGAAGAGCCTCTAATAGCTCATTGAAGTCGTGGTCATTTATCTTCTTTTCAGTATCAAAAACTTGAGCGGCATAACGCCAGTTTAAAGCAGAGATAATTTCGGATTGCATTGGTGTAGATATTTGCTTCCTATTTAAACGTGTGTTGTCTACTTTTTAATTTCTAACGTTGAGTGCTTCAAACAATTAGACGTAACATCGCGATTAAGTGATGTTTTTCAGACTATCTTAAAATTATAAATTTCCGAAAAATATGGACGGAACGAGATGCAACCGAGTGAAGTCGCTTAATCACCGTTAAACTCGCCCGTTAGGCCTTGATTTTTAGTGCAACGTTCCAGAAGGGAAAAAATCAAAGTAAATTTGAAGTCCGTTCTATCAAAAGAGCAAAGCGGTACATCTAGAACAACAATTCAGGGCGAACTCATTTTATGGTAAGATTTATTAAGATTTTCTACAATCTAAATCATATATGGATGAAAACAGGCTAATAACAATAGTAAAACCCTATTTAGATAATTGCCGAGCTGGTGATTGGAATCATGCGTTAAGAGTTGCAAAATGGGTTAAGGTATTGGGTGAAGGCAGAGAGGATTTAGATTTGTTAATGACTGCTGCCTACATACATGATATCGGATGGTCTAACATTTTGCCTAAAGGAAAAGTGGATTTTCAAGAAATGCTGAGATATGAAGAAAAAGCAAATGAAAATACACAAAGATTAGTAAAAGAAGTATTGGGCAAAATGGATTTTAGTGAGGAAGATATCAATGTAGTAATCCGATTAATTAATGCAGCAGATAAGCATGATTCTGAAAAAGAGGACGAGGCAATTCTCGTTGATGCAGATAGCTTGAGCAAATTATGTATAGAACATATTGAAGAGAAATATAAACCCGAAAGCTATCAAGAAATAATTAGTTCATTAGAAAAAGACCTGCCAAATTGGGTTAAGACAGAAAAAGGAAAATTTCTTTATCCGGAATTATTAGAAAATCTGAAAAATGACATTTTATGAGTTCGCCCATTCTAATTTTAGGACTTCAAATTTATTGAGTTTAACATTATTAGATCATGGCTTTATCCATGATAACTCACTAAAAAAGATTGGGAAGATAGTTCTATAATCATCGCACTTAATAAAATATGCAAAGAGAGAGAATTGCCGGACTTATTGAAAGGGTTAGAACAGAACTAGCAATAAGGAACTTTTCCTATAAGACAAATAAAAGACATATTAATTTTATAGTAGTTACAATGGATAGATTTATAAATGATCTATAAATATTAAATTTATGGCAAAATATGTTCCCCATAAACTATCAGATTTAACTAAAGGGAAGTTTGCGAATAAAAGGGTCCAGGTCCAAGGCATAGTTAGAGGAGCAGTTATTCAAAGTGCTGGAGAAGATTACGAGGCAGTATGTGGTTATGTTGATAATGGAGATACATTAACTCCTTTTAGAGGATATCGCGGGCAAAGAACTGAATTAAGTTTTATGCGTACATCTTCTGAATCTAATTTGGCAATAACTATGAGGGGAGAATATTCTTCAGAAAGTGGTCTTGAAGTTCATAGCGCCACATTAAAAAATATAGAGGTTAAGTTTAAAACCGAATTTCCAGATCCATTTCCATTTCGGGGTTAAAAACGGTTCATTTTACTATCACTTTTTCTTAAAATTTAAAGAACAGGAGTTTATGCAGAATCTTTTTCCTGTGAAGTTTTCCGGTCCGTCATTGAATACGTGGCCTAAATGTCCTCCACATTTATTGCATACTACCTCTGTTCTACTCATTCCCATGCTAGTATCTGTGATGAACTTTACTGCACCTGGTTTTGCATCATAGAAAGAAGGCCATCCTGTTCCTGAGTCGAACTTTACATCTGAATCAAAGAGTTCTGATCCGCAAGCTACGCACGCATACAACCCCTTTTCCTTATTATTGTATAGTTTGCCTGTAAATGGTTTTTCTGTGCCTTTTTCTCTTAAGACATGGTACTGTTCTTTAGTTAGCTTCTTTTTCCAATCACTATCTTTCATGTTTTATTTTATTAGTTTTAAATTATTAAATCTATCTTGTTTTTATTTTTACTACTAAACAACTAATTAGTAGTAACATATAGTAAGGTTTAAATACCGAGATTTTTAAGAGGTTTTATGGAAAATAGAAATACAGATTATGAAGTCAGCGCCAGTGTTGATGGGCGGCCAGTTGCTGTAACTAGGTTGACTCCTTTAGAATGGTTTAGGTCATTTCCTCTTGCTGAGAGGATGGAAAGAACTCTTCGCGGTGAATTTGATGATTTGGAGATTTATTCGGCTTCTGTTGCTCCAAATGTTAGAGCTGTTAAGATGAGATATCGTGAAAGATTATAAGTTAATACCAGCAATTGGAATGCTCTTGATGTTAAACTTTGTGATGGTATCTGTGTAGCCTTAATCATGCAACACAGCTTCGCAAGCTGTTAAGTACAATTAATAGCTTAACACTCTTGAGCTCAGGAAATATCTTTGTTATCCGTTAAATTGAACTCTTAAATTGCTTGGATATTTTAATAATTTGTATGTAAACTACCTTAAGTTGCAAGGTTTACTTTACACAAGCGGAAGGTTTAAATATCGTCAAAACAAAACTTAAACATCACGATAACACTAAGGTAGACTTAGTCTATCAATATCACAATCACGCTTGTTTGAGCTTTTTGCTCTATGAAGATGGCTTGTAATAGCTGACCGAATAATTCTACCTATTTTGTCTTGAAGGAAATGAAAATATGGCAAAAGTAAGCCCGGTATCAGTAAAATACATGATTGTTGCTAGCTTCGCTGCTGAGGGGCCTATAGAAAAACCAGATGTTATTGGGGCTATTTTTGGACAGACTGAAGGATTACTCGGGACCGAACTAGAGATGCGCGAACTTCAAAAAGAAGGTAAAATAGGAAGGATTGAAGTTGAGCTTAATACTGTTGATGGTCGAACTGTTGGAGAAATCAAACTTCCAAGTGCTCTTGATAAATCCGAAACAACAATTATTGCAGCTACACTAGAAACAATTGATAAAATTGGACCGAGCGAAGCAAAGGTAACTGTAAGCAAGATCGAAGATGTTCGCGGAAGCAAAAGAGATTTCATAATTGAAAGGGCTAAAGCATTACTTGAAGGTTTAGATTCTGGCGATAGCGAAAGTATTTCTAGGACCCTAAAAGAAGAAAGTAGAGCATCTAAGATACAAGAATATGGAGAAGAACAATTACCTGCTGGAGACTTAAGTGGGAATGAAATAATTGTTGTAGAAGGAAGAGCGGACGTTGTTAACTTACTAAAAAATAGAGTAAATAATGTAATTGGAATGAACGGAGCTAAATTACCGAAAGAGATAGCAAAGCTCGGCAAGGAAAAAGAATTGACTCTTTTTGTTGATGGGGATAGGGGTGGCAAATTAATTGCCAAGAATGTTTGTGACAATGCTAAAATTGCATATATTGCTGTTGCCCCTGATGGAAAAGAAGTAGAAGAACTCCAAGGAAAAGAAATACTACTTGCGTTACGCAGGAGAATGCCTGCCCGCGATTTTCTTTACAGAATTGGAAATGACCATTCTGAAGCTGAATTTACTCCGTTCTCTGGAGATGTTAGTGTTGCTCTAAAGGATAAATACAAAGAAATTGCAGGCACTAAAAAAGCGCTTCTATTAAACGCAGACTTATCTGTGTCTCGCATTATCTCGAGTGTTGAAGTTGTTCCTGCGTTAAATAGGACCCGTGGCAGCCTTGCTGCTTTAGTTATAGATGGGATAGCTACAAAGCAGATTATACAAGCTTGCGAAGACAAGGGTATTTCTTACATTGCAGCCAAGAACTTCGCTGCTGTTGAGACAAATATTGAGTTAATTGGGCTTTAGTTAGCTTTTTGGAGTTCTTTTTCAATCCTAGGCCTCATATCTTT
>CAYSGT010000070.1:0-5720 GCA_964430805.1 Candidatus Woesearchaeota archaeon | reverse complement strand
AATTTGGGTTAATAAAGCTTATTAAACGAATTATTTCTTGTTATACATGGGTTTGTTTGGATTGAAGAGCGGATTCAATAAGATAATTTACTTTATGTTAAAGAAAGCTCTTTTTTGTTTCGATCCTGAAAGAGTTCATAAGGCTTTTATTAAAGTAGGAAAGATTGCAGACAAAAGTAAGATTATTAAGGGAATAATGTCTTTTTTGTTTAATTATGAGCATCATTCTTTAGAACAAACTATTTTTGGAATAAAATTCAAAAATCCGGTTGGATTGTCTGCTGGATTTGATAAGAATGCTGAGCTGATTGACGTGATGAGTTGCATTGGTTTTGGATTTTCTGAAGTTGGAAGTGTGACTGCTTTGCCTTGTGCTGGGAATAATGGCGTAAGACTAAAAAGAATTATTTATAAGAGAGGCATTTGGGTAAATATGGGGTTGAATAATGAAGGAGCTTTGAAAATAAGAGATAAATTGAAAGATCAGAAATTTAAACTTCCTTTTGGGATTAATCTTGCTAAGACAAACTGTCCTGAAACTGTAAATTCTGAAATTGGACTGAAAGATTATATTTATTCTTTTAAAACTTTGAAGAATATGGGAAATTATTTTACTGTAAATATAAGCTGCCCTAATGCTTTCGGAGGACAACCGTTTTCTAATCCTAAACTTTATGAGGAACTCCTTTATGAGATAGATAAATTGAAGATAAAGAAACCTATTTTTGTTAAGCTGTCTCCTGACTTGAATAAAAAGCAGATTGACATGCTGTTGGATATTTCATTGAAACATAATATCTCTGGATTTGTATGCAGCAATTTGACAAAATGTGATGAAAAGGGTGGATACTCTGGAAAGATTGTTGAAGATAAATCAAATAAATTGCTGGCTTATGTTTATCGTAAGGTTAAGAAGGCTGATAAAAATTATGTGCTTATTGGTTCTGGCGGAATATTCTCTGCGGAAGATGCATATGAGAAGATAAAACTAGGAGCAAATCTTGTTCAAGTTCTTACTGGAATGATATATCGCGGGCCTGGATTAATTGGAGAGATAAATTATGGATTAGTTAGACTTCTTAAGAAAGACGGATTTGATAATGTTGGTGAAGCTGTTGGAAGCTGGAATAAAAATCCTTATTAATATTGGATGTTTAGGTATTTTTGAACTATTCAAATTTTTTGAATAGTTGAACTTTTTCCATCAAAAGCAGTATGTTCCAAAAAGGAACTAACTGAAGTTTCTTCTAATTCAGGAGTTATATGTTTTGTTGTTTGTGAAATTTGAAAGTCTAATATCTATAAATTACATCTTATTAAAGCATCTTGAAAAAGGAGATTTGATAATGTGAGTGGGGCTGTTGGTAGCGGGAATGTCTAAACTCAATTCTATATTCAATTCCAAACTACCACTATAATTCAAATAATTGTAAAGTTTATTGGATCAGATATTGAGATAATTGTTCCAGTAGCATCCTGCGTAATAAATGCCCCATACATTGTCGTTCCCCTTAATGAAGGATTATTTGGTATAACGAGATTTACATTAGCTTGATTATTTACATCTAATGTGCCAGTAGATCTGCTTAATCCAATACTTTGTGGTGAAGATATCGATGCAGAAAAAAGCCAATCATTATTCAATGGGATCTTCCTTCCATCTGGCAAGCTAATTCCCTGAGAAAAGCCAGTTGATAATGCAAAAGTATAGCTCCCATTTACATTGTAAATGTCTTGTAGCTTGAATTTAACCTTTGACCCATGTCTTGGAGTGCCATGCATAGAGATAGTTGCAGGATTCAGAGATTTGCGATATTTCACAATTCTCGGATTAGAATTTTCCCACCAAACTAAATGGATTTTTCCTTGTTTGTCAATTGCACCCTTTGGACTAAGATATTGGCTTGTTCCGAGAATCATTGTATTAACAATTGTATTTCCATATTCATCTAGTTGAGTAAATCCGTGAGACTGTCCAAAGATATCGATATTTTTCAGCGAATCTACTAAAACATTTGCGTTTCCAAAAGAAGTTCCGTTTAAAACAGGAATGCTGTCAAAAATAAAGGTGCCGTTTTTTCTTATTTTAGAAAGGTAAATGTTTCCGCCATTAAAATCAGAGTCCCATGAAATAATAGCATTATCCTCTTTATCAATTGCAATGGCAGGATTATAGGAGTGGCTCATCCCATAGTCTAACGGGTAATTACTTACTAATGAGCTTCCATTACTGCTTATTGCAGAATATTTAATGTGGGCATCTGGATTTGGAGATGGATAAAGATACTCTTCCATCCAGACAATGTAGGCAGTATCGTTGCTGTCAGTTTTAATCTTGATATCTAGGGGCTCCCATGCAGGGAATGAGCTACTAATCTGAGTTATAGGTGTTAGAGCATTGCCTATATTATCAAATTTTCCATAAGTGACTTCGTTATTTCTTCCTATAACTAATAAATTTCCTTGGCTATCCACAGTAAATTCAGTTCCAGGAGATCCTTGTAAAAATGTGTTATTAACAACAATCGCCCCATTTGCATCAAGCCTTGTATACATAATACCATGTATACTCGTTCCAGTAACATCATGAATCCATAAAATATAAAGGTTACCTGATTCATCAATCGCAATTGAAGGGGTAAAACCTGCAACTCCTCCGACATTACTTAGTTGCCTATTATTAAAAATCACATTTCCATCACTATCAAACTTGGTATAAAATATTTCTCCAATGTAAGTAGCTACATTTTGCATCCAAACAATATGAACATTCCCTTGAGAGTCTGTTGCTATAGCTGGTTCCATAGCATGCCACGAAGAATTAGGAGATGAAATTAATGATTCATTGCTCCATAAAAGTTGCGGACTGGTCGCTTGAGCAGGCTGTAGCATGGGAGAAGAGGTAAAAAACAACATTCCAATTAAGACAAGATAAAGCAACAATATGTTTTTATTTTTTTGCATGAAAATCCAAAATTTATTCATATTTTAAATATTGTAATTGCCCTATTTATGATTTGTGTTATATATAAAATTACTTTCATACTCTAACAATTACTCTTTATTTTATTAATGTTTGTTATTACATTTTTTGGTTTGAAAGCTAAGAATATAAATTATTCTTAAATCAAATGGATAAACAAATAGAATTGTCTCTATTAAACTCCATAACACTAATATATTTTTGAAACTAGTTTCACAAAAGGGCTTTTATACTGGCTTATTTATGAAAAGCTATGACATTTAAAGAATTTCAAAAATCTTTGGCTGAAGATGGCGCTGAGGGCGAGTTAGTTAAAACAATATTTGTTTCTCTTGCTACATCTTTTGCTGTGCTTGCGATTTTGTATCTTTTTAGATTGAGGTATATTGAAAATTTTATTCCTAAGTATGGGTTTTATTTGTTTTTTGCAATATTAAGCTATTCTTTGATTCTTCCGTCTCTTAGGCATGTTAGGGCGTATAAAGAGCTTCCATGTATGGCTGGAATGATGATAGGAATGACTATTGGAATGATTTCAGGATTCTTGGCAGGATTTTTTGTTGCATCCACTAATGGAATGTTTGTTGGAAGTGTTTTTGGGATGTTGATTGGAATTGTGTTTGGAATATTGACTGGAAAATGTTGTGGAGTTATGGGAATTATGGAAGGCATTATGTCAGGATTTATGGGCGGATTAATGGGAGCAATGACGTCTATTATGTTATTAAACGATCACTTGAAAGCAACTTCAGTTATTGTGTTTGTTATAGCTGGAGTTATTTTAGTAGGACTTAATTATTTAATTCATAAAGAAACTCGCGAAATAGAGAGGAGACATAGAGATAGCCATTTGTTCACCATCTCATGGAGTTTTGCTCTGACTGTGATTACTATTGTGTTGATGGTTTTTGGACCTAGGAGCGCACTGTTCCAATGAATAAGTCTCTGTTTTATATTATTGGAACTATCTTAATTATTTTAGTTGCTGGAACTGTGTTGATAAGAGGAAATGAGGCCTCTGGAGGAAACGCTGTTGTTGGAGGTTCTGGAGGAGATGTTCAGAAAATTGTTTTAGGGATTAAAGATTATAATTATTATCCAAATACTATAACTGTAAAGGTAAATAAGCCTGTGAGTATAAGTCTAGATTCTAGTGTTTCTGGGTGTTATAGAAGTTTTACAATAAGAGATTTTGGAATAAATAAATATTTGAAAACACCTAAAGATACAGTTGAGTTTACTCCGACTAAGAAAGGAACATATAGGTTTGCTTGCTCAATGGGAATGGGAACGGGGACCCTGGTGGTAGAATAAAATGAAATCTAATGATAATACCACTTTGATAATTATAATTGTTGTAGTTTTACTATTCTTGTTTGGTGGTTTTGGAATGATGGGTTTTGGCAGAGGTTATGGGATGATGAGTGGATTTTATGGCTCTGATTTCGGATTTAGTTTTATGTGGATGTTTGGAATGATTTTCTGGGTTGTTTTGATGATTGTGCTGATTTTGTGGATTGTAAAACAATTTCAACAACCTAAAGTTATGCAAAGTCGCGGGAGACGAAGATAAATGGAAAATAGAATTAATTGGTGGATGGTTATTGCAATTGTTGCTCTTTTACTCTTAGTTTTTGGAGGTTTTAGTAGCTCTGGTTTTGGATGTGGCTCTGGTTATGGAATGATGAGCGGGTTTTACGGTTTAAGTTCTGGGTTTGGACTCATGGGCGTATTTATGATTATATTTTGGGCTCTGATTGTATTGTTAGTTGTTTGGATTGTCAAACAATTGCAAAATCAAAACAATCCGCGGACAAATACAAGGAGAAGAAGATGAAAAAAAATACTATGTTTGTTAGCATGATTTTTGTTATTTTATTAGTGGCTGGATTCTTTTTAATTGGAGGCAATTTAAGTAGCGGTGTTAGTGGTGCAACGATAGGCACTGTTTCTGGCGATGTTCAGATTGTTAAGATGTATGTTAAAGGTTCGCAGTATGTTTTTGAGCCATCTAGTGTTAGAAAAGGCACACCTGTAAGACTAGAAGCAGATATTTCTAGAATGCCTGGATGTTCAAAATCCATTATAAGTTCCGAGTTGAATATTAGAAAGACTTTTAATTCTGTTGATAACACGATAGATTTTACTCCAAATAAAGCTGGAACTTTTTATATTGCATGTTCAATGAATATGTACAGAGGGACGCTTGCTGTTTTAGAATCTGACGGTTCGAAATCGAATTATGTTCAAGCGCCAGCGGCTTCTGGTGCGAGTTGCGGCGCTAGTGGCGGAGGATGTGGCTGTGGAGGATAAAATATGAAGAAACTGAAGCTGGTAATTGAGGGAATGCATTGTTCTTCGTGTGCTGGAAATATTGAAAGAAGTCTAAAAAAAGTTGCTGGAGTTAAAGAGGCAACTGTTTCACTTATGTTGAAGAAAGGAACTGTTGAATCTGAGGATAATGTTTCAGATGATGAAATAAAAAAAGCGGTGGTAAGGGCTGGATATAAGGTGGCAAGGATAGAATGAGCGAACACGAAAACCATAAAGATATGGACATGGAACACAATCATGATAAACCTGCTGAAGATAGTGAGATAAAGAGTTGGAAAAGAAAGCTTTTTTGGTCGTGGTTGCTTACTATTCCTATTGCTGTATTGATGCTTTCTGAAAGACTTTTTGGATTTGCAATTGTAGAGATGCCTTATTCTATAATTTTGATTCTTGCTCTTGGATT
>CAYSGT010000069.1:1518-5742 GCA_964430805.1 Candidatus Woesearchaeota archaeon | reverse complement strand
TAGAATAGCTAGAGCAAACAAAGCATAATACAGTTTCTTTGAAACTTTTATTTCTTCATATTGGGATATTGCAAAAATTCCCAGGACTGCAATAATTAAGGCAAATATTTGAAAATGCAAAGCATAACGCGAGATTACACCAAAATACATTACGGCTATCAAGACTGAATAGATTACACAAAGTTGTATGAAACTATTTGCGAGAGTTTTCTTTATCATCAGATACACCCCTTTTTATTAAAAGATAACTGAATATTGGCCCTAAAATAAATAGAACTATTACTGAAACTAATCTGCCTGCTAAGGCGGCAGATAGGCTTTGAATAGGCGTGATTCCAAGAGTAGAAGCTGAAAAGACAATTATCGCTTCACTAATCCCAAGTCCTCCAGGAGTTATACTAATTAATAATGAAAGTGAACCCATTGCTGCTAAGAATATTGCAGCACTAATGCTTAGATCCATACCAAAAACTTTGAATTCTAAATATAAGCTTAAAGCTCCCAATAATATTTGAAATATTGATATAAGAGTTATTCCAATTATCGCCTGTTTATTTTTTCGAATAATATTCCAGCCATTTATGACATTGATAAAGCGATTAATCCAATTATATCTAGTTTGAGGAAGAGTAGGTGAAAATAGAATTATAAAAGATAAAAATAGGAATATGCCTGTGAATAGAGTTATAATAAACCAATTTATCATTTCGGTTTTAAGATAAATTAATCCTACACTTAGCAATCCAAGTAATGAAGCTACAAAGAAAATTAGCACATAGGAAGCTGCGAGAGTTGCTAAAAAATTAGTGTAGGTAAATCTATACTTTTTCTTTAAGTAAATTGCTCTGACAGCCATTCCCCCACGGAATGGAGTAATCAAGTTGTAGAAACCTGTGATTATAGCAAGACCATAACCTTCCATGGCCTTAAGTCTCAAACCAAGAGGCAAAAAGGTATAGTAATTTATTATACTTCCAGGAATATATCCTATAATGAATATTATTGCTATTACAATCAAAAGCCAGAGGTTTACAAAAGATACTTCGCGAAATTGCTCATAATTAGATATGCTATAATGCCCAAGCCAAGCTATCAAAGCAAGTAGTACAATTACCCCTAACAATTTTTTATAATTACTTTTCATTTAATAATATGTCATCTATAAATATAGACAACTTGTTGTTTATTTCTTTAAGAGAGTAATTTTTATGAATAAATATTCTTCCGTTTTTACCCATCGCAATTCTTTTTTTCTTATTATGATATAAAATTTCTAATTTTTCATTAAATTGTTTTTGATTATCAAATAGAAAACCATTCCATCCATTGGAGATTATTAGTTTATTATATCCTATGTTACTCCCAATTACTGGTATTTCCATAGCCATAGACTCTAATAGTTTCATCGATTGTTTTCCATTAGACCATTTATCACTAATTAAAGGCATAACGCTTACATCAAAATCTTTTATTTCATTTGGTATTTCTAGGAAATTAATCCAATATTTTTTTCCATAATCTACTTCAAGATCATCAAGCTTAGAAAATAAATCAAATATTTTCTTTGAACCTAGAGAACTAACTAGCTTTAACTTATATTTTTTAAGATTTGGATTTATCTTTAATAAATCAAAAAGATTTTTTAAATAAACATAATGATCTTCTCCAGGACCCAACCATCCAATAACAAATTTATTATTATTTTTAACTTTCCTCTTAAAAAAATTCTCTGTATCTACTGGTGAAGATATTATCTCTATATTTTGATTTAAATGCATTACTTGAGAGGCTAAGTAAGGATTCGAGCAGATTATTGAATCGCTATACTTAACCATTAAATCAAACATTCTAAAATACTGGTTCATGTAAATCGCATCATCAAAATCATATAATATCTTTTTCCTAAAGATTTTTGAGTAAAATAAAAGAAAAAGACTGAATGGATCTTTTCTACGATGGAATATTATAACTTTGTAGAAAGGTATATGAATAACAGAGGTAAATAAATTCTGAATATATCTAAATAATATGTAAAAAGAGTTATTAGACTTTCCCCTTTTTATGGGAATAACTTTGGATAAAATCTTATTCTCACCAAACTCTTCTGCGTGGAGATAGCATCTATGCATGGTAGACTGATGGTCTTTGTCTCCAGTAGGAATAAATAAAATAGACTTAACCATTTTAATAGATGATAATTGACCCTGATTTATCTTTTATTATTATCCTATCACTCTTCATGTTTTGTTCTATTTCATAATATATTTCTTGGAAATATCCCCTATAAAATTGCAGATCATCTCTAAAAAGAACAATTGTATTGTTAGTTAGGTTGGTGCTTTGAGATATATCTTCACATAGATTTTCATAAAGATATTTAGAAGCAACTAATGCAGATCTACCGCATAAAGCTGGAGAGTTATTTCTTATTAAGATAACCTTTTCTTCTAAAAATTCTAAATTTTCTGAGTTAATGGGCCTATAACCGTTATAAGAAGAAAAGGTTATTGAACTTGTTAAAATAATAAAGAAAATAATAAATGCAAAAACTTTTTTATTAAATCTTTTCCAATAAGTTCCTGATAAAACCATTAAAAATAAAGACAAAATTAAATATACATAAAGGGCAAAACGATTTTGTTTTGAACCAAATTTTTCTATATAAGATGCAAAAAAACCTAAAGTTATAGTAATTATAAAACTCATAGAAACTAACTTGTGATTGCCTTTATTGAAGTAAGCTCCAATAAATAATAAAATCCCTATGGCTAAAATTATAAGATCTATGCTATTAAAATATGTAAAAGTTATTAAGTTATAGGCTAAAGTGAAACCCTGAGATTCAATCAACTCTGAACCTGATCTAAGCTGATTAAATATCCCAAGTCCTACTTTTAATATTATTGGCAAACTTAATAAGATAAAAAATAAGATAAAAAATATCTTTTTTCTTAGTTTAATATTAAAATTTAATAAAAAAGAAAATAGGATAACTCCCGAACATATTAAGAACATTAATGGATGAATAAATATGGAAAATAAAGCAAAAACCATCACAAATGACCAGTCTTTAAATTTAAGTTTGTCTTCTTGTCTAATTTTAATTAGAACTGCTAAAAAAACGAAAAAAACGAAAAAACCAATGTTTTCTCTGAGAAACATGCTAAGTCTAATTTTAGAATAATATGCAAAAAAGAATAGAATTAAAGCTACGGGTAAAAAATATATATGTTTTCTTATCTTAAAATCTAATTTAAAAGAATTCCTGAGAAAGAGAGATATTGAAAGAAATAATAATGCAATTAAGACAATATTTCCCCAGTAAGCAATTGAATAGTATTCTAGGTCAGTTATTTGCATTAAAGACTTAATTAGAATATAAAATGAAGGATTGTAACTATTTGTATCGCTAGATCCAAGAAATTCTTCTAAATTTTGGATGTTATGCTTATTTGTATAGGTATCCCAGTAAGGAAAATATTCATCTTGCAAACCTATATACAAATATAAGCAAACAACTAATATTAAAACTAGCGCAATAGAAATTCCAAATTTCAATTTGAGTTTATTCATTTTATTAATAAAGAAAGTTTATCTTTCAGTTCTCCTTCGTTATTAAAAATAGATTTTTTATCTAAAATATATTCATTATCTCCTGTATTTGATGCTAGGATCTTACATCCACAAGCTTTTGCTTCCAAAATAGTCATAGGAGCATTTTCATAAAGTGAAGGAAGAATAAATATATCTGCTGAATTATAGTATTTGTATAATTCATCGTTTTGAACCTTTCCAATAAATCTAACAAAAGAAGAACTAATTAATTTTCTTTTAAGTGGTCCATCTCCTATAACTAAAAGTCTAAACTTTGATTTATCAAAATCTCTTAAAACTCTTACTAAGTTCTGAATACCTTTCATGGGCTCTAACCTTCCAACGTATAAAATATTAATTTTTCCATCATTTAAACCTAGTCGGTTTTTTATTTCTAAAACTTTTTTATTCCCCAACTTATAAAATTTAGAAGAATTTACGGAGTTTTGAGAATAAGACATTTTATATTTATATTCTGGGTACATAACCTTGGCCTGATTTAATGTACGTTTGCTAACAAATAGGACTTTTTTAGAGTGTTTAATTGTGATACGATCAAAATAAGAGTAAATGTTGTGAAATATTTTTCCGATAAGAAATTTTAAGCCATTTAGATTATTCTTTATAGCG
>CAYSGT010000069.1:857-1508 GCA_964430805.1 Candidatus Woesearchaeota archaeon | reverse complement strand
TGTGCAGGGTATGAAACTTAGAGATCATATCTACTCCAAAGTCTTCTGCTAAGATAGGGAAGTGTGTATAAACTTTATCTATAGGGTGTTTAGAAATTAACTCTTTTAACTTTTTATTGCATTTAAATGCAAAATTTGGCTCTTTTGTAATAAAGAACCTGCCTTTATTTTCAATTAATTCGAAATTTATTTTTTTAGAATAGCCCTCTACTCTTTTTGGACCAATCACTATTACCTTACCTATTTTTTTATCCTTATCTAAAAGATTAAGATCATTTTTTACAACGCTTCCTACACCAAAGTCTAAATCTCTAGTACAAACTATTATAGTTCTCATTTAGAAACCTCTAAATAATTTAAAGCTATTTTATCCCAATTAAACTTGTTAATTGTAGTAGATCTTACTGTTTTAATTGAAATAGGCTTAGATTCTATTTTTCTTATGAACTCTTTAGAGTTATAAGGTTGAACAAGCCAACCAGTTTTTCCATTTATTACTGCGTCTTTTATACCTTCAAGATTTGAGGCAATAACTGGTAACCCGCATGAACTGGCTTCTATTGCTACAATTCCAAAACCTTCCATATCTCCTTTGACTAAAATGTTGGGCATAATAAAATAATCTGCAGAGTTATAAATCAACTTTAAGGT
>CAYSGT010000069.1:0-847 GCA_964430805.1 Candidatus Woesearchaeota archaeon | reverse complement strand
GATCTGTTCTACCAAGCAAGAATACTCTTTCCTCTAAATTCTTCTCTGATATGCTTTGTTTTATTTTTCCATTCTCAGGACCATCTCCTGAAATTAGATAAATATGTTTATCTGATAAAACAGGCATTGCATCATCTATAAACCATTTAACACCTTTTCTTTTAATCAATCTCCCGGAAGTAAAAAGTATCTTTTTATTGATTAAACTTATTTTTAGCTTATCTTGTAACCTCTTCCTTAATACTGCCTTTGGTTTATTAATATAAAACTCTTCTGAATTAACGCCATTAGGAATTATACTGATCTTTTGTTTATGTATTCCCATTCTTACAGCTACATCTTTAGTAGCATTACTTACTGAGATAATGGAGTCATATTTTTTTAAATAATGAGATATTAAAGTCCTATAAAATGGAAATTGATAAGTAACATCTAGTCCGTGAATTGTAATTGATATTTTAACGCCTGTTTTTGCCCTTAACCTTTGCCCCAAGGGGGCAAGCAGAGCGTCTCCCATATGAACATGAGTTATATTATGTTTTTTGATTAGTTGGACTCCTTTTTTGTAAGCCGAGAAATAAAAAAAGAACAAATTCTTGTTGCCTTTGATATTGGCTATCAAGTATGTTTCAGAATTAATTTTTTTTAGGTTTTCGAATAAATTAAAGCTATAATTTTCCATTCCCCCTATTGCCGGAGGATATTTCCTTGTAATAAAAAGCAATTTCATCTTTCTTTATCAAAATCCAGCTTCTTCACGTGATAAAGGATTTCCTCGAGATGACGCCTATTTATAGCCAAGAGGTCTGCTATAAGGCCTATGAGGATTGAAAGGCCTCCAAAGACC